>NZ_JBFULI010000046.1:0-50276 GCF_056400405.1 Pseudomonas sp. P5_B3
GACGACTTATCGTGAATTACGGGCTTTGGGTGCGAGTAAAGAAGTCGCCCAGAAAGTGGCATGTAACACCCGTCGTTGGTGGGACAACAGTCGATGGGCCTTGAATTGGGTGCTTAATCTCGCGTGGTTTGATCGCTTGGGACTTCCACGTCTCTCCTGACCTCAATCCCTCGAACCGCCCGGTGCGGACCCGCATGCCGGGTGGTGTGGCAGGGGTACGGTCTATGAAGGCCGTCCCCTATGCCGATTTGCCTGGCGGGTCTCTATCTTTTTTTGTTGCATTGGTTACTTCAAAGGCTCCCGCGGTTTGCTCGGGCCATTCAGCAATCTGATGGAGCGTGGGTCGGGCGATCTCCTTCGCTACACTCGGTGCATCTTCCGAGAACAACAAGGCTGTTTGCTATGCAAAATCGCATGATGATCACTGGTGCAGGCTCTGGCCTGGGTCGCGAAATCGCGCTGCGCTGGGCGCGTGAAGGCTGGCAACTGGCGTTGTCGGACGTCAGCGAGCCCGGCTTGCAGGAAACCCTGAAACTGGTCCGCGAAGCCGGTGGCGACGGTTTCATCCAGCGCTGCGACGTGCGCGACTACAGCCAGTTGACGGCGTTCGCCCAGGCCTGCGAAGTCAAGCTCGGCGGCATCGATGTCATCGTCAATAACGCGGGTGTGGCGTCTGGCGGGTTCTTCAGCGAGTTGTCCCTGGAGGATTGGGACTGGCAGATCGCAATCAACCTGATGGGCGTGGTCAAGGGCTGCAAGGCTTTCCTGCCGCTGCTGGAAAAAAGCAAAGGCAAGATCATCAACATCGCGTCCATGGCCGCGCTGATGCAAGGCCCGGCGATGAGCAACTACAACGTGGCCAAGGCGGGTGTGGTGGCGTTGTCCGAAAGCCTGCTGATCGAACTGGCGCATCAGGAAGTCGGCGTGCATGTGGTGTGTCCGTCGTTCTTCCAGACCAACCTGCTGGACTCCTTCCGCGGTCCGACCCCGGCCATGAAAGCCCAGGTCGGCAAATTGCTGGAAAGCTCGCCCATCAGTGCCGCCGACATCGCCGACTACATCTACCGGCAGGTCGCCGCCGGCGAGTTCATGATCCTGCCCCACGAACAGGGCCGCATGGCCTGGGCACTCAAGCAGAAGAACCCGCAACTGCTCTACGACGAAATGACCGTCATGGCCGACAAAATGCGCGCCAAGGCCAGGCAATCGGCAAGCTGATCTTGCTCGCAGGCAACGCTGTGGTTAGGGTGGCCGCCATCGGCCATCCTCGCGAGACGTTTGCATGCTCAATTACCTGTGGTTTTTCCTCGCCGCACTGTTCGAAATTGCTGGTTGCTTTGCCTTCTGGATGTGGCTGCGCCAGGGTAAAAGCATGTGGTGGGTAGTGCCGGCGCTCCTCAGCCTGACCCTGTTCGCCCTGCTGCTGACCCGTATCGAAGCCACCTACGCGGGCCGCGCCTACGCCGCTTACGGTGGCATCTACATCATTGCCTCAATCGGCTGGTTGGCCGTGGTCGAACGGATTCGTCCGCTGGGTTCGGACTGGCTTGGCGTGGCGTTGTGTGTAATCGGCGCGAGCATCATCCTGTTCGGGCCGCGATTCTCCGCATCCTGACAGATCGGCCCTACAATCAGCCGGATTGTCAGACCTTTCCGTAAGCGTAGTGCGTCATGGCTGTCAGTCCGGTCTGGTTTGCTGCCGAAGCATTGTAGGCATACCGCGGGCCGGGCATCTTCAAGGGCCAGTAACCCCTGAAGGACACTCCTCATGCTCGTACTCACTCGCGTTGTGGGCGAAACCATTTCCATCGCTGACAACATTTCCGTGCGCGTTCTCGCGATCAATGGAAACAACATTCGCTTTGGTGTCGAAGCGCCGCAGGACGTCAAAGTTCACCGCTCGGAAATCTACGAACGTATCCAGAACAAACTGGCGAAGACCAAGGGACGCTGAAGGCTTCAATCAAACAGGTGTTTGGGCACGTCGTGCTTGAGCATCAGTTGGCATTGCTCGCTTTGCGGGTCGAAGACAATCAGTGCCTGGCCCTTGGTCAAGGCCTGGCGCACGCGCAGTACGCGGGTTTCCAGTGGCGTGTCGTCACCATTGTCCGTGCCGTCGCGGGTCACGAAGTCCTCGATCAGGCGGGTGAGGGTGTCGACTTGAAGTTGGTCGTAGGGAATCAGCATAGGTACCTCGGCTGGATCAATGGCGCGATGCTACGGCGAATGCGAGATTGCCGCTAGCTTGGTTGTTTTATGTTGTCCGATCTGCCGCCATCGCGAGCACGCTCGCTCCCACAGGGCTCAGCGGCGAACCGGATAATTGTGTTCACCACCAATCAACTGTGGGAGCGAGCTTGCTCGCGATGGTGATCTCTCCAGCAACAAAAAAAACGGATCAGTTCTCCGACCGTTGCCCCACCAGACTGTCCACTGACGGTACCCGCGTATCGCTTTCCATCTGCGTGTCGTGTTCGAGTTGATGGCTGAAACGGTCCAGTGAACCCTTGGCCGGTTGCGCATCGCTGGCAAACACTGGCGGGCTGAGGATGTATGCACCGAGCAGGCGGCTCAGGGCGGCGAGGCTGTCGATGTGGGTGCGTTCGTAACCGTGGGTGGCGTCGCAGCCGAAGGCGAGCAGGGCGGTGCGAATGTCGTGGCCGGCGGTGACCGCTGAATGTGCGTCGCTGAAGTAGTAGCGGAACAGGTCGCGGCGGGCGGGCAACTCGTTGTCGCTGGCCAGGCGCAGGAGGTGGCGCGACAGGTGATAGTCATACGGCCCACCGGAATCCTGCATCGCGATGCTCACCGCATGCTCACTGGAGTGTTGGCCTGGCGCGACCGGTGCGATGTCGATGCCGACGAATTCACTGACGTCCCAGGGCAACGCAGCCGCGGCGCCGCTGCCGGTTTCCTCGGTGATGGTGAACAGCGGATGGCAGTCGATCATCAACTCTTCGCCACTGTCGACAATCGCTTTGAGCGCCGCCAGCAGCGCGGCCACCCCGGCCTTGTCGTCGAGGTGGCGGGCGCTGATGTGGCCGGTTTCGGTGAACTCTGGCAGCGGGTCGAAGGCGACGAAATCGCCGACGCTGATGCCCAGCGACTCGCAGTCGGCACGGGTGGCGCAGTAGGCATCCAGGCGCAACTCGATGTGATCCCAGCTGATCGGCATCTCATCCACGGCAGTATTGAACGCGTGCCCGGACGCCATCAGCGGCAAGACGCTGCCGCGAATCACGCCGTTGTCGGTAAACAGGCTGACCCGGCTGCCTTCGGCAAAGCGGCTGGACCAGCAGCCGAGCGGCGCGAGGGTCAGGCGGCCGTTGTCCTTCACCGCCCGCACCGCCGCGCCGATGGTGTCCAGGTGGGCGGAAACGGCACGGTCGGGGCTGTTCTTCTTGCCCTTGAGCGTGGCGCGGATGGTGCCGCGACGGGTCAGCTCGAAGGGAATACCGAGTTCTTCAAGGCGTTCGGCGACGTAGCGCACGATCGTATCGGTGAACCCGGTGGGGCTGGGAATGGCGAGCATTTCCAGCAGGACTTTTTGCAGGTAACCGAGGTCCGGTTCGGGGATTTTGCTGATCATGGAAACTCCTGATGGGTTATCGCCAGTAAGGCCGCCATCGCGAGCAAGCTCGCTCCTACAGGGGAATGCGATCAAATGTGGGAGCGAGCCTGCTCGCGATGGCATCAGTCCAGACAACACATGGCTAAGAGACCACCGGCTGACTGTACGGAAACAACAGATCCACAAACCGCTCCGCCGTCGGCTGCGGTTCGTGATTGGCCAGCCCGGCCCGTTCGTTGGCTTCGATAAATACATAGTTCGGCTGGTCAGCGGCGGACACCATCAGGTCGAGGCCGACCATGGGAATGTCCAGCGCCCGCGCGGCCCGCACGGCGGCGTCCACCAGCGTTGGATGCAGGATCGCCGTTACATCTTCAAGAACACCGCCTGTATGAAGATTCGCCGTACGTCGTACGAACAGATGCTCACCGGCCGGCAGAATGCTGCTGTAGTCGTATCCCGCGGCACGCAAGGTGCGCCGGGTTTCCTGGTCCTGCGGGATCTTGCTTTCGCCGCCCGTGGCCGCTTGCCGCCGCCGGCTCTGGGCTTCGATCAATGCACCGATGGAGTGCTGGCCGTCGCCGACCACTTCGGCCGGCCGGCGAATGGCGGCGGCGACCACTTCAAAACCGATCACCACAATGCGCAGGTCGAGGCCCTCGTGGAAACTCTCCAGCAGCACGCGGCTGTCGAAGTGGCGAGCGGCTTCTATGGCTTGCTGCACCTCCTCGATGGTGCGCAAATCCACCGCCACCCCTTGCCCCTGTTCACCATCCAGTGGCTTGACCACCACGCGCTGGTATTCATCGAGGAATGCCAGATTGTCATCGGCGTTACCCGCCAATTGCTGCGCCGGCAGGTTCAACCCGGCTGCCTTGAGCATTTTGTGGGTCAGGCTTTTGTCCTGGCACAGGCTCATGCTGATGGCGCTGGTCAGATCGCTCAGGGATTCACGGCAGCGTACCCGGCGCCCGCCATGGCTGAGGGTGAACATCCCGGCCTCGGCGTCATCGACGTGCACATCAATGCCACGACGATGTGCTTCCTCGACGATGATCCGCGCGTACGGGTTGAACGCGGCTTCCGGACCGGGCCCGAGAAACAGCGGCTGATTGATGCCGTTCTTGCGCTTGATGGCGAAGGTCGACAGGTTGCGAAAACCGAGCTTGGCGTAAAGGTTTTTCGCCTGTCGGTTATTGTGCAGCACGGACAGGTCGAGGTAGGCGAGCCCGCGACTCATGAAGTGCTCGATCAGATGCCGCACCAGCACCTCTCCGACACCCGGTCGCGCACAGTGCGGGTCGACCGCCAGGCACCACAGGCTGCTGCCGTGTTCGGGATCGTTGAAGGCCTTGTGGTGGTTGAGGCCCATGACGCTGCCGATGACCGCGCCGCTGTCCTCGTCTTCGGCCAGCCAGTACATCGGGCCGCCCAGGTGACGCGGAGTGAGCAGGGTGGCGTCGATCGGCAGCATGCCGCGCGCCTGATACAGCTGATTGATCGCCTGCCAGTCGGCATCGCTTTGCGCGCGGCGAATGCGGAAACCGCGAAACACCCGGGTCGCCTGACGGTAATCGCTGAACCACAGGCGCAAGGTATCGGACGGGTCGAGGAACAGCTGCGTCGGCTCCAGCCCCAGCACTTGCTGGGGCGCGGCGACGTACAGCGCAATATCCCGTTCGCCGGGCCGCTCGTTGAGCAACTCCCCGGCGAGGCTCGCGGCATCGGCGAAGGTGTGCCCGATCAGCAAGCGGCCCCAGCCGCAATGCACGGCAATCGGTGCCGCGCCGAGCGCACTGCGGTCTTCGGCCAGGCGTGCCTGCAGGCGTTCGTAGGAGGGCGACTGGCCGCGCAACAGGCGTTGGCTGAACGCTGTGGTATGAGGTTTCATCGGTCAGACTCCTTGTTCGCTGAGCCACAGGTTGAGGGCCGCCAGTTGCCACAGCTTCGAGCCGCGCAACGGCGTCAGTTGTCCCTGCGGGTCAGTCAGCAGAAGGTCGAGCATCGCGGGATTGAACAGGCCGCGATCCTGGCCGGGATCGAGCAGCAGCTCGCGCACCCATTCCAGCGTATCGCCCTGCAAATGCTTGAGGCCCGGCACCGGGAAGTAACCTTTCTTGCGGTCGATCACTTCACTGGGAATCACTTGTCGCGCGGCTTCTTTCAGGACTTGCTTACCGCCGTCCGGCAGTTTGAAACGCCCCGGAATCCGTGCCGACAGCTCCACCAGGCGGTAGTCGAGAAACGGCGTGCGCGCTTCCAGGCCCCAGGCCATGGTCATGTTGTCGACCCGTTTGACCGGGTCGTCCACCAGCATCACCGTGCTGTCCAGACGCAAGGCCTTGTCCACCGCCGCCTCGGCACCGGGCTGGGCGAAATGGGTTTTGACGAAGTCACCGGCGGCGTCATTCGCAGTCAGCCATTTCGGTTGCACGGTGGCGCCGTAATCGTCGTAGCTACGGTCGAAAAACGCTTCGCGGTACGCGGCATACGGATCGCTTGCACCATCCACTTGCGGATACCAGTGGTAACCGGCGAACAGTTCGTCGGCGCCCTGGCCGCTTTGCACCACCTTGCAATGTTTGGCCACTTCCCGGGACAACAGGTAGAAGGCGATGCAGTCATGGCTGACCATCGGTTCGCTCATGGCGCGGAACGCGGCGGGCAGTTGTTCGATGATTTCTTTTTCATCGATGCGCAACTGGTGATGCTGCGTGTCGTAGTGTCGGGCGATCAGGTCCGAATACTGGAACTCGTCTCCACGCTCGCCGCCGGCATCCTGGAAGCCGATGGAGAAGGTCGACAGATTGTCCACGCCGACTTCCCGCAGCAAGCCCACCAGCAGGCTTGAATCGACACCGCCCGATAGCAGCACGCCGACATCCACTGCCGCGCGTTGGCGGATGGCGACCGCTTCGCGGGTACTGTCGAGCACACGGTCGCGCCAGTCTTCGAGGGTCAGATCCGTCTCATCGGCGTGAGGACCGTAGGGCAGGGTCCACCAGGTTTTCTGCTCGGTGCGACCATCGGCTTCGATGCGTATCCAGGTGGCCGGCGGCAGTTTTTCAATTCCCGCCAGCAAGGTGCGCGGTGCCGGGACCACGGCGTGGAAATTCAGATAGTGATTGAGCGCTACAGGATCGAGGATCGGGTTGATGTCACCGCCCTTGAGCAATGCCGGCAGCGCCGAGGCGAAGCGCAGGCGTTGGCCGGTGCGCGACAGGTACAGCGGTTTCACGCCGAGTCGGTCGCGAGCGATGAACAGGCGTTGGGCATCGCGCTCCCAAACGGCAAAGGCAAACATACCGTTGAGTTTCGGCAACAAGGCTTCGCCCCAGGCGTGATAGCCCTTGAGCAGCACTTCGGTGTCGCCACCGGAATAGAAGGCGTATCCCAGGCTTTCAAGCTCGGCGCGCAATTCCGGAAAGTTGTAGATCGCCCCGTTGAAGGCCAGGGACAAGCCCAATTGCGGGTCGATCATCGGCTGCGCCGAGCCGTCCGACAGGTCCATGATTTTCAGGCGCCGATGGCCCAGGGCAACCGGCCCCTGGCTATGAAAACCCCAAGCGTCGGGGCCGCGAGGGGCCAGGTGATGGGTGATTCGTTCAACGGCTGCAAGGTCTGCAGGTTGATGATCAAAACGTAACTCGCCAGCTAATCCGCACATAAATTCCTTACCGGTTTTTCCGTTGGGGAGGGTCAATCGATACCGCGCCAAACGGCGGGTACTCAGAAAGTGACCCTCCTCGGTAAGGGGAGTTTTAGACCGATGAGTTATATGCGTGGCTGACCACGGCCGAATCGCCCCGTGAGGGCGACTTAGGCTGCTGTATCGACTACTTGCCCCGGATCAGGCGCCGCAAGGCAAACCGATTGGGATGGCAGGCTTCGGCGACGCTTCTGGGCAAGGGCAGGGGTTCGTTGTCCAGCCAGGCCGCCAGCAGTTCCCCGGACAGCGGCGCGGTGATCAGACCGCGCGAGCCGTGGCCGCTGTTGATGTACAAACCGTCAAGCCATGGGCATTCGACGTCCGGCACTTGTCGGGCATCCTTGCCCAGCGCTGCATACGCCTGAGCGAACGCCTGGGTGTCGGCCAATGGTCCGACGATTGGCAAGTAGTCAGGGCTGGTGCAGCGAAAAGCGGCGCGCCCCTGGAGGCTTTCAGGCGCAAGTTTGTCGGCCTGTAGACGCTCGACCAGATCGTGGGAAATCTCTTCGAGCATGGTCAGGTTGCCCAGGTGTTCGGCCGTGGTCGGCGTCAGGTCATCGCTCTTGAAATCGAAACTGGCCCCCAGCGTGTGTTCGCCCAAACGTGCAGGGGCGACATAGCCTTCGGCACACACCACGGTGCTCAGGGCCTGGCTTTGCGGGGTTTGCCCCAGGCGGGTGATTTGCCCGCGAATGCGTTTGAGCGGTAACTCGGCACTCTCGGGGAATCGCCGGATTTCGGCGGCCCCGGCCAGCACCACCACCGGTGCACTGGCGAGCAGACGCTCGCCGTTCCAGGCTTGCCACTGATCGTCAACCTTGCGCAGTTCCAGCGCATCGCGATGGGTGAGCAATTGAATTCGCGGGTGCGCGGCCTGCCACTGGCACAGCGCCGGTGGGTGGACCCAGCCGCCTTCGGGATAGAACAGGCCCCCCTGTGCCAGCCCGATACCGGCCACGGCCTGTGCCTCGGGTTGATCCAGCAGGTGCAACAAGTCCGCCGGAAATGCCGCGGCCAATTGCACTTGGCGTTCGGCTTCCTTGGCATCGAAGGCCAGTTGCAACACGCCGCAATCGTCCCAATCGTGACCCCGTTGCAAATGTTCGAGCAGTCGTCGGGTGTAACCGAACCCGCTGACGATCATTTGCGACAGCGCCGTGCCATGGGCCGATAACTTCAGGTAGAGCACGCCCTGCGGGTTGCCCGAGGCTTCCTGGGCGATATCGTCGTGGCGCTCCAGCACTGTCACTTGCCAGCCCCGCGCGGCGAGGCTGGCGGCGCTGGCGCAACCGGCCAGCCCGGCCCCGATCACCAGTGCCTGGCGTTCGCCGGTCAGTTGCGCCGGGCGGGCAAACCAGGGTTTATCGGGCACCGGGGCGGGCACGTCCTGGGGCCAGCCGAGGAACTCGCCGCGCAGGATTTCCCATTTGTGGCCGATGCCTGGGGTGCGTTTCATCTTGAAACCGGCGGCGTTGAGCAAGCGCCGCACCCAACCGGTGCTGGTGAATGTGCTGATGGATGCACCGGGAGCGGCCAGGCGCGCCAGTTCGGCAAACAGTTCGGCGGTCCACATGTCGGGGTTCTTCGCCGGAGCGAAACCGTCGAGGAACCAGGCGTCGATTCGGGCATCGAGTTGCGGCAGTTGCTCCAATGCGTCACCGATCAGCAGCGTCAGGGTGACGCGACCGTTATCCAGCGTCAGGCGCTGAAAACCCTGATGGATCGCCACGTACTGCGCCAGCAATTGATCGGCAAACACCTTGAGTTCCGGCCAAAGCGCCAGGGCACGTTGCAAGTCGGCCGGGCTCAACGGGTACTTTTCGACGCTGACAAAATGCAGCCGCGCTCCGGCCGCCGCGTGTTGTTCGAACACCTGCCAGGCACACAGAAAATTCAGTCCCGTGCCAAAGCCCGTTTCACCGATGACCAGGCGTCCGCCCTCCGGCAAGGCAGCAAAGCGTTCCGCCAAGCGGTTCTGCTCGATAAAGACATAGCGGGTTTCGTCCAGCCCCGACTGGTCGGAGAAATACACATCGTCGAACACTCGCGAATACGGACGACCTTGGTCATCCCAGTCGAGCTGGGCGTGGGGCAGTTCAGGTTTCATGGCAGGCTCGGCAACGGCAAGGCCGACATTCTAGCCGATCGATGGCGTGGCCAAGCTCTTTGTGGCGAGGGGACCATCAGGAAAATCTCTGCTGACCCTCAGTTCCATCCGCTAGTCTTGCTCACATCTGGAAGGGAGCCGCTCATGTTTGAATCTGCCGAAATCGATCACGCCATCGACAAAGACACCTATGACGCCGAAGTCCCGGCCCTGCGCGAAGCGTTGCTCGAAGCGCAATTCGAATTGCAGCAGCAACGCCGCTTTCCAGTGATCATTTTGATCAATGGCATCGAAGGTGCGGGCAAGGGCGAGACGATCAAGGTGCTCAACGAATGGATGGATCCGCGTCTGATCGAGGTTCGCACGTTCGATCAGCAAACCGACGAAGAGCTGGCGCGGCCACCGGCCTGGCGGTACTGGCGGATGCTGCCGGCCAAGGGGCGCATGGGGATTTTCTTCGGCAACTGGTACAGCCAGATGCTGCAGGGGCGGGTCCATGGCGAGTTCAAGGATCCGCGACTGGACCAGGCGATCAACGGCGCCGAGCGCCTGGAAAAAATGCTGTGCGATGAAGGTGCGCTGATCTTCAAGTTCTGGTTTCACCTCTCCAAGAAGCAAATGAAGGCGCGACTCAAGGCGCTGGCCGACGACCCGCTGCACAGCTGGCGTATCAGCCCGTTGGACTGGCAGCAGTCGCAAACCTACGACAGGTTCGTGAAATATGGGGAGCGGGTGCTGCGGCGCACCAGCCGTGACTATGCGCCGTGGCATGTGATCGCCGGGGCGGATGCGCATTATCGCAGTCTGGCCGTGGGGCGGATTCTGCTGGCGGGCCTGCACGGCGCATTGCAGCGGCCGACGATCCACCCGGAAAAGGTCAGCGCCGCGCCAGTGTTCCCCAGCGTCGATCAAGTGAACCTGCTCGACAGCCTGGACCTGACCCTGAACCTGGACAAGGATGATTACGAAGAACGGCTGATCACCGAGCAAGCGCGGTTTTCCGGGTTGATGCGCGACAAGCGCATGCGCCGCCATGCACTGGTGGCGGTGTTCGAGGGCAACGACGCGGCGGGCAAGGGCGGGGCGATCCGTCGGGTGGCGGCAGCGCTTGACCCGCGCCAGTACAGCATCGTGCCGATTGCCGCGCCCACCGAAGAAGAACGGGCTCAGCCCTATCTGTGGCGTTTCTGGCGACACCTTCCGGCCCGGGGCAAGTTCACCGTGTTCGACCGCTCCTGGTATGGCCGGGTGTTGGTGGAGCGCATTGAAGGTTTTTGCAGCCCGGCGGACTGGCTGCGTGCCTACGGTGAAATCAACGATTTCGAAGAACAGCTCACCGACGCCGGTGTGATCGTGGTCAAGTTCTGGCTGTCCATCGACAAACAGACGCAACTGGAGCGCTTCGAGGAGCGCGAAAAGATTCCCTTCAAGCGCTTCAAGATCACTGAAGACGACTGGCGCAACCGTGAAAAATGGGATGACTATCGCGCGGCGGTCGGTGACATGGTCGACCGTACCAGCACCGAGATTGCGCCATGGACCCTGGTGGAAGCCAATGACAAGCGCTGGGCACGGGTCAAAGTCTTGCGCACTATCAACCGGGCACTGGAGGAGGCTTTCGAAAAATCCGACCGGCATGAACGCAAGCGTAAGGACAAGGATTGAAGCGATGGTTACGCATACGCGAGGTGAATGATTGTCGCGGTCGGTGAAGCGCTGGACTTATGCTCGGTCCACTCTCAACTGATAACGACAATGAGGTATGTCATGCGTGAAGTGGTGATCGTCGACAGCGTGCGGACCGGCCTGGCCAAATCCTTTCGCGGTAAATTCAACATGACCCGCCCGGACGACATGGCGGCACACTGTGTCGATGCACTGTTGGCGCGCTCCGGTATCGATCCGGCGAGCGTCGAGGACTGCATTGTTGGCGCCGGTTCCAACGAAGGCGCCCAGGGTTTCAATATCGGTCGCAATGTCGCGGTGCTGTCGCGCCTGGGCATCGGCACGGCCGGCATGACCCTCAACCGCTTCTGTTCCTCGGGCTTGCAGGCGATCGCCATTGCTGCCAACCAGATCGCTTCGGGTTGCAGCGACATCATCGTCGCCGGCGGTGTCGAGTCCATCAGCCTGACCATGAAGAGCGTCAACACCGACAACCTGATCAACCCGCTGCTCAAGGAGCAGGTGCCGGGCATCTACTTCCCGATGGGCCAGACCGCTGAAATTGTCGCGCGTCGGTACAGCGTCAGCCGTGAAGAGCAGGACCTGTATGCGCTGCAAAGCCAGCAGCGTACCGCAGAGGCGCAGGCCGCTGGGCTGTTCTGCGATGAAATCGTACCGATAGCGGTGAAGTATCGTGTCGAAGACAAAAGCACCGGTCAGGCACAGATCCTCGACGGCATCGTCGACCGCGATGACTGCAACCGCCCGGACACCACCCTGGAAAGTCTGTCCGGGTTGAAACCGGTTTTCGCAGAAGATGGCTCGGTCACGGCCGGCAACTCTTCGCAACTGTCTGACGGCGCGTCAATGACCCTGGTAATGAGCCTGGAAAAAGCGCTGGAACTGGGGCTCAAGCCGAAAGCGTTCTTTCGCGGTTTTACCGTGGCCGGTTGCGCGCCGGACGAGATGGGCATCGGCCCGGTGTTTTCGGTACCGAAACTGCTCAAGGCCAAAGGCTTGCGGATTGACGACATCGACCTGTGGGAACTCAACGAAGCCTTCGCCTCGCAGTGCCTGTACAGCCGTAACCGCCTGGAAATCGACAACGCCCGGTACAACGTCAACGGCGGCTCGATTTCCATCGGTCACCCGTTCGGCATGACCGGTTCGCGTCAGGTCGGGCATCTGGTTCGTGAATTGCAGCGACGCAATCTGCGTTACGGCATCGTCACCATGTGCGTGGGGGGCGGGATGGGGGCTACGGGACTGTTTGAGGCGGTGCGTTAAACCTCGATATTTCTCGTTGTCGGTTAGATAGCCATCGCGAGCAAGCTCGCTCCCACAGGTTTTGTGGCGTACACAAGATTAATGATCGCCGCTAGACACTGTGGGAGCGAGCTTGCTCGCGATGGGCGCGCCACGGTATTGCGACCTGCACAGTTTCATTCGCGGCCAGACCCAAACTGTGCCTGTGTACGCCACCGCTCCAGGCCTAGAATGACGGCTCCTGTCAGTTGGCGTTGGGGTTCACATGCACATTTCATCGGGTCGCTGGGGTTACGGTCTGTTCCTGGCCTTGTTGACCGCGTTGTTGTGGGGAATCCTGCCGATCAAGCTCAAGCAGGTGCTGCTGGTGATGGACCCGGTGACGGTGACCTGGTTTCGCCTGTTGGTGTCTGGCGGCTGCCTGTTCATTTACTTGGCGGCCACCAGGCGCCTGCCCAGCCGCAAAGTGCTCGGTCCTCGTGGTGGCTGGCTGGTGCTGATGGCGGTGCTCGGCCTGGTCGGTAACTATGTGCTGTATTTGATGGGCCTGAACCTGCTCAGCCCCGGCACGGCGCAACTGGTGGTGCAGATGGGGCCGATCATGCTGCTGATCGCCAGCGTGTTTGTGTTCAAGGAGCGGTTCAGTCTGGGGCAGGGGATCGGGTTGTTGGTACTGCTGATGGGTTTTGCGCTGTTTTTCAACCAGCGCTTGAGTGAATTGCTCACGTCGCTGACCGACTACACCGCCGGCGTGCTGCTGGTGCTGCTGGCGTCCACGGTCTGGACCTTCTATGCCCTGGGGCAGAAGCAATTGCTGACGGTGTGGAATTCGCTGCAGGTGATGATGGTGATCTACCTGTTTTGCGCGCTGCTGTTGACGCCGTGGGTGCATCCGCTCGAAGCGTTGCAATTGAACCCGTTGCAGGGTTGGTTGCTGCTGGCGTGCTGCCTCAACACCCTGATTGCCTATGGCGCGTTTGCCGAGGCCCTGGCCCATTGGGAGGCCTCCCGGGTCAGCGCAACGCTGGCCATCACGCCGTTGGTGACTTTTGCGGCGGTTTCCATGGCTGCGTGGTTGTGGCCCGACTATGTGCATGCCGAGACGATCAATGGTTTGGGTTATGGCGGTGCGGTGCTGGTGGTGCTGGGGTCGGCGCTGGTGGCGTTGGGGCCTTCGCTGATTGCCGGGTTGAAGGCGCGGAAGGTGCGGATGGCGGCCAGTTAGACCGCGTCATCGTTCATCGCGGGCAAGCCACGCTCCCACAGGTTTTGCGTCGTCCACAATGTTCATGAACGACTCGAAACCTGTGGGAGCGTGGCTTGCCCGCGATGACGGACTGTCAGGCGCTACAGAACTCAGCCCTTGGCCCCAGCCTCCAGCATATTCTCCGGCCTCACCCATGCATCGAACTCTTCGTCCGTCAGATACCCTAGCTGCAACGCCGCTTCGCGCAAGGTCAGTCCTTCGCTGTAGGCCTTCTTGGCGATCTTCGCCGATTTGTCATAGCCAATGTGCGGGTTGAGCGCCGTCACCAGCATCAGGCCTCGTTCCAGGTGTTCAGCCATTTTTTCCGCGTCCGGCTCCAGACCGGCCACGCAGTGCTGCTGGAAGTTGCTGCAGCCATCAGCCAGTAAACGGATCGATTGCAGCAGGTTATGGATGATCACCGGTTTGAACACGTTCAGCTGCAAGTGGCCCTGACTGGCCGCAAAACCGATGGCGACGTCGTTGCCCAACACCTGGCAGGCCAGCATCGACAAGGCTTCGCACTGGGTCGGGTTGACCTTGCCCGGCATGATCGAACTCCCAGGTTCATTGGCCGGCAGCTTGACTTCGGCAAAGCCTGCGCGCGGGCCGGAACCCAGCAGGCGCAGATCGTTGGCGATCTTCATCAGGGTCACGGCGAGGGTTTTCAGCGCGCCGGACAGCGTGGTCAGCGGTTCATGACCGGCCAGTGCGGCGAACTTGTTCGGTGCGGTGATAAACGGCAAACCGGAGAGGGCGGCCAATTCTGCGGCGATGGCCTCGCCGAAGCCGTGGGGTGAATTCAGCCCGGTGCCGACGGCCGTTCCGCCCTGGGCCAGCTCGCAGACCGCGGGCAGTGCGCTGCGGATTGCCCGCTCGGCGTAATCGAGTTGTGCGATGAAGGCCGAGATTTCCTGGCCGAAGCTGATCGGTGTCGCATCCATCATGTGGGTTCGGCCGGTCTTGACCAGTTTCATGTGGCGGGCGGCCAGTTCGGCCAGCCCGCCGGACAGTTCGCTGATCGCCGGCAGCAAGTGCTGTTGCACCGCCTGGACGGCCGCTATGTGCATGGCGGTGGGGAAGCAGTCGTTGGAGCTCTGGGAGCGATTGACGTGATCGTTGGGGTGCACCGGAGACTTGCCGCCACGGGGGTTGCCGGCCAGCTCGTTGGCGCGACCGGCGATCACTTCGTTGACGTTCATGTTGCTCTGGGTGCCGCTGCCGGTTTGCCAGACCACCAGCGGAAACTGGTCGTCGTGGTCGCCGGCGAGCACTTCGTCGGCCGCCTGCTCGATCAGGCGGGCGATATCGGCGGGTACGTCGCCGTTGCGATCATTGACCCGTGCCGCGGCTTTCTTGATCAGCGCCAGGGCATGCAACACCGCCAGCGGCATGCGTTCGTTGCCGATGGCGAAGTTGATCAGCGAGCGTTGCGTCTGAGCGCCCCAGTAGGCTTCATCCGGGACTTCAACCTCGCCGAGGCTGTCGGTTTCGATACGGCTCATCTTGCTCACTCCTGTAGGTCCGATTGCGCAGTTTAGGCCGTGATCCACAGCCGTGGTTCCATTAGTCTGAATTTGACCATTCAACCCCTCTAAATCAAGCGCGACAAGGCTCGGGGTTGAGCGACACACTTTTTTAGGCGCAGAATGGATGCCCTTGGGGTCTTACCTCGCCAGCTAGAAAAGGAAACTCGATGACTCGTCTTCGTGCCATCTGTACCGCCGTTGCTTTGGTCTGCGCCAGCGGCCAGGTTCTTGCCGACACCGCCAGCCATAACGCCAGTGCCGAGGCTTTCCTGACCATGGCGCACGCTGACAAACTGGGCACCCCGGTGTACATGCAAGTACAGCAGATGTTTGCCCAGCGTTTCGAACAGACCAAAGCCCCTGAGTCGAAAAAAGCCGTGCTGGAAACTTACCAGGCCAAGGCCAACGCCGCTCTGGACCAGGCCATTGGCTGGAACAAACTCAAGCCGGACATGATCAAGCTCTACACCACCAACTTCACCGAATCCGAGCTCAAGGACCTGGTTGCGTTCTACCAGTCGCCACTGGGCAAGAAAGTCCTGGAAAAAATGCCCCAGCTGACCCAGCAATCGGCCCAGATGACCCAGGCCAAGCTGGAAAGCGCGGTGCCGGTGGTCAACAAGCTGTTGGCTGACATGACCGCCGAGCTGACGCCGAAAGACGCGGCTGCACCAGCCAAGAAAAAGCCTTAAGCGGAGTTCGGTATGACCATGCAACAACGCATCGAATCGACGCTGGGCCTGCTTCAGCCCGAGCATCTGCAAGTGCTGGACGAGAGCCATATGCACAGCCGTGGGTTGCAAACCCATTTCAAGGCTGTGGTGGTCAGTGCACAGTTCGAAGGCCTGAACCGGGTCAAGCGCCACCAGAAGGTCTACGGCACGCTCGGCGAGCTGATGGGAGAGTTCCATGCGTTGGCGCTGCATACCTACACGCCAGAGGAATGGGCACAGATCGACGCGGCTCCGGCCTCGCCGACCTGTGCTGGCGGCAGCAAGCACTAAACACCGGTTTTTTGTTAGAATGCCCAACGCGCCGCTAACCCGGCGCGTTTTTTTTCGTATCCGGTTCACCCCTTACGAGGGTAGCCACCTGGAGATTTACCCATGACACAACAGATTGTCGTGGCGGCACTGTATAAGTTCGTCACTCTGGAAGATTACGTCGCCCTGCGCGAGCCCCTGCTGCAAGCGATGGTCGACAACGGCATCAAAGGCACGCTGCTGATCGCCGAAGAAGGCATCAACGGCACCGTGTCCGGCAGTCGCGAAGGTATCGACGGACTGATGGCCTGGCTCAAGAACGACCCTCGCATGGACGACATCGATCACAAAGAGTCGTACTGCGACGATCAGCCGTTCTATCGCACCAAAGTCAAACTCAAGAAAGAAATCGTCACCCTCGGCGTGGAAGGCGTGGACCCGAACAAAAAGGTCGGCACCTACGTCGATCCGCAGGACTGGAACGCGCTGATCAGCGACCCGGAAGTACTGCTGATCGACACCCGTAACGATTACGAGGTCTCGATCGGTACCTTCGAAGGCGCCATCGACCCGAAAACCACCAGTTTTCGCGAATTTCCCGACTACATCAAAGCCAACTTCGACCCGGCCGTGCACAAGAAGGTCGCGATGTTCTGCACCGGCGGCATCCGTTGCGAGAAGGCGTCGAGCTACATGCTTAGCGAAGGCTTCGACGAGGTCTATCACCTCAAGGGTGGCATCCTGAAGTATCTCGAAGAGGTGCCACAGGAAGAAACCAGGTGGCAGGGCGACTGCTTCGTGTTCGACAACCGCGTGACCGTTCGTCACGACCTGAGCGAAGGCGACTACGATCAATGTCATGCCTGCCGCACGCCGGTCAGCGTGGAAGACCGCGCGTCCGAGCATTACGTGGCCGGCATCAGTTGCCCGCATTGCTGGGATAAGCTGAGTGAGAAGACCCGTCGCAGCGCCATCGACCGGCAGAAGCAGATCGAACTGGCCAAGGCTCGTAACCAGCCTCACCCGATCGGCTTCAACTACAAGCAAGCATCCTCCGAGGCCTGAACCATGTCTGCGCGCCTGCTCTATGTGATGGACCCGATGTGCTCCTGGTGCTGGGGGTTTGCTCCGGTGGCCAACGCACTGGTCGAACAGGCGCAAGCCGCAGGCGTGGAGGTGCATCTGATCGTGGGTGGTTTGCGCACCGGTAGCGGTGCCGCGCTGGAGCCGAGTACCCGGCGCTATATCCTCGAACACTGGCAGGCGGTCACCAAGGCCACCGGCCAGCCCTTCAAGCTTGAAGGCGCGTTACCCGACGGCTTTGTCTACGACACCGAGCCAGCCTGCCGGGCACTGGTGACGGCGCGCACACTGGCACCGGATTGTGCCTGGAAACTGCTCGGGCTGATTCAGCATGCGTTCTATGCCGAAGGGCGCGACGTCACCCGCGCCAGTGTGCTGGTGGAACTGGCCGAACAGGCCGGTCTGCCACGCATCGAATTCGCCGCCGCGTTTGACCGCGCCGATATGCACACCGCGACGGCGGCTGATTTCACCTGGGTCCAGGACCTGGGCATTGCCGGTTTCCCCACCCTGCTGGCTGAGCGTAACGGCCAACTGGCATTGTTGACCAATGGCTATCAGCCTTTGAGCGAGTTGTCCCCGCTGCTCGGCCGCTGGCTGGAGCGTGCTGCCTGTGCATGACCTGCCCGATGATGTTGCCTCCGCTAAACGTGTCGACCGTCTGAGCTGGGCGGAAATCCGTCGCCTGGCCCTGCATCACAAGAAATCCCTGTGGATCGCCAACGGCGTGGCCGTGCTGGCGACCTTGTGCAGCGTACCGATTCCCTTGCTCCTGCCGTTGCTGGTGGATGAGGTATTGCTGGGGCATGGTGATGCCGCGCTGAAGATCATGAACCACGCGCTGCCCGAAGGCTGGCAGAAGGCCGCGGGCTACATCGGCCTGATGCTGCTGGTGACCCTGACCCTGCGCTGCGCGGCGTTGATGTTCAACGTAGTGCAGGCGAAATTGTTCGCCGGGCTGGCCAAGGACATCGTCTATCGGATTCGTGTGCGGCTGATCGAGCGACTCAAGCGCATCTCGCTGGGCGAATACGAAAGCCTGGGCAGCGGCACGGTGACCACGCACCTTGTGACTGACCTGGACACGCTGGACAAATTCGTCGGCGAAACCCTCAGCCGTTTCCTCGTGGCCATGCTGACCCTGGTCGGCACGGCAGGCATTCTGGTGTGGATGCACTGGCAACTGGCGCTGCTGATTCTGCTGTTCAACCCCTTGGTGATCTACGCCACGGTGCAATTGGGCAAGCGGGTCAAGCACCTGAAGAAACTCGAGAATGACAGCACTTCGCGCTTCACCCAGGCACTGACCGAAACGCTGGATGCGATCCAGGAAGTTCGCGCCGGCAACCGCCAGGGGTTTTTCCTCGGTCGCTTGGGGCAGCGCGCCCGGGACGTGCGGGACTACGCGGTGAATTCGCAATGGAAGACCGATGCGTCGAACCGGGCCAGCGGCTTGCTGTTCCAGTTCGGCATCGATATTTTCCGGGCCGCGGCGATGCTCACCGTACTGTTTTCCGACCTTTCAATCGGCCAGATGCTCGCGGTGTTCAGCTACCTGTGGTTCATGATCGGTCCGGTTGAACAACTGCTGAACCTGCAATATGCCTACTACGCAGCCGGTGGTGCGCTGTCGCGAATCAACGAGCTGCTGTCCCGAGCCGATGAGCCCGAGTACTCGGGTGGAGTCGACCCGTTCAGTGGTCGCGAGACGGTCGGGCTGGAAGTACAGGGGTTGAGTTTCGGTTACGGTGATGAACTGGTCCTGAACCAGATGAACCTGTCCATCGCCCCCGGCGAAAAGGTCGCAATCGTCGGTGCCAGTGGCGGCGGCAAGAGCACGCTGGTGCAACTGCTGCTGGGCTTGTATACGCCGCTGGCGGGCACCATTCGCTTTGGTGGTTCAACCCAGCAAGAGATCGGCCTGGAAACCGTTCGGGAAAATGTCGCCGTGGTCCTGCAACATCCGGCGCTGTTCAACGACACCATCCGCGCCAACCTGACCATGGGCCGCGAACGCAGTGACGAGGCCTGTTGGCAGGCGCTGGAAATCGCCCAATTGCACGGCACGGTCCGGGATTTGCCCCATGGCCTGGACAGCATCGTCGGGCGCTCCGGCGTGCGTTTGTCCGGCGGACAACGCCAGCGTCTGGCCATCGCCCGGATGGTGCTGGCCGAGCCCAAGGTGGTGATCCTCGACGAAGCCACCTCCGCGCTCGATGCCGCCACCGAATACAACCTGCACCAGGCACTGGCGCGGTTTCTGAGCAACCGCACCACGCTGATCATTGCCCACCGTCTTTCGGCGGTAAAACAAGCCGATCGTGTGCTGGTGTTCGACGGCGGGCAAATTGCCGAGGACGGCGACCACCAGCAACTGATCGCCGAAGGTGGGTTATACGCCAAGCTGTATGGGCATTTGCAGCAGTTGTAGCGAGCCGCCGATTCAATACGATAAAAAACATGATCGCGACCGAATTCAGCGGCCGCGATGTTCCCTCCGGGCAAAGCTTGTCGCTTGCCGGGACCGGGATCGCAACCTAGTCTAGCTGTAGCGATTTCGTCCGGAAGACGAGCGAGCAGTGCTAACGCAAGGGACCTCATGAATCAAAAGCGGACTCTCGGAACGCCACGGCTGTTGGGCATCGTCTGGCCATTTATCGCCGTTGTGGTGTTTCAGGCCCTCTTGGGCGGTGTCAGCCTTTATGTGCTGTCGGCTGTTCGCGGTTATGTCGCCGGTGAGAGCCTGTGGTCCAAGGGCCAGAAAGACGCCATCTATTACCTCAATCTCTACGCCGACAGCGGCGACGAAGCGATTTTTCATAAATACCAGAACGCCATTTCCGTGCCTCAGGGCGGGCATGAATTGCGTGTGGCGCTGGATCATCGGCCGCCGGACATCACGGCGGCACGGGTGGCGATCCTCAAGGGCGGCAACCATCCGGATGACATCACCAGTGTGATCTGGCTGTACCTGAATTTCCGGCACTTCAGTTACCACGAGAAAGCCATCGACCTTTGGATGGTGGGCGACGCGTATCTGGTGCAACTCGATGCCGTTGCGCGGGAGATGCATCAGCGCATCACCACCAGGCAGGCCACCGATGCCGATATCAAGCGCTGGAAGGATCAGATATTCGTCATCAACGAAAGTGTGACACCGGCGGCGAAGGCCTTCAGCGATGCCTTGGGCGAAGGCTCGCGGATGATCCTGCGACTGTTGCTGGTGATCAACCTCGCCACCGCCCTGGGCTTGATTGCATTGGCCTTGATGCGCACCCATAAACTGCTCAAGCAGCGCCATGCCTTCGCCGATGCGCTGCAACTGGAGAAAGAACGGGCGCAGATCACTCTGCAATCGATTGGCGATGGCGTGATCACCACGGATGTTTCCGGTGCGATTGCCTACATGAATCCGGCGGCCGAGGCATTGACCCACTGGAAGGCCGAGCAGGCGACAGGGTTGCCGCTGGCGGCGCTGTTCAACCTGCTGGATGAAAATGCACAGAGCGACGGTTTCACCCTGATCGAGCATATTCTGAGCGGCCAACTCAGTGGCGGCAGTGAGCACTCCAAGTTGATTCAACGCCTGGACGGCAGCACGGTGTCGGTCACGCTGGTGGGTGCTCCGATCCGCAATGCCGGCAAAGTCAGCGGAACGGTGCTGGTGCTGCATGACATGACCCAGGAGCGGCAATACATCGCCAATCTGTCGTGGCAGGCGACCCACGACGCCTTGACCGGGCTTGCCAACCGCCGCGAATTCGAATATCGCCTGGAACAGGCGCTGCACAACCTGACCCGCCATTCGGGTCGCCATGCCCTGATGTTCCTCGATCTGGATCAGTTCAAGCTGGTCAACGATACCTGCGGTCACGCGGCAGGCGACGAACTGTTGCGGCATATCTGTGCCTTGTTGCAATCCGGGCTGCGCGAAGGCGATACCCTGGCGCGCCTTGGCGGCGACGAATTCGGCATCCTGCTGGAAAACTGCGCGCCGGAAGCGGCGGAGAAAATTGCCGAGAGCCTGCGTCAGACTGTGCAAAATCTGCATTTTGTCTGGAAGGGCCGGCCTTTCGTGACCACTGTCAGCATCGGGCTGGTCCATGTTGCGCAGAATCCGACGACGCTCGAAGCCTCGCTGCGTGCTGCCGACATGGCGTGCTACATGGCCAAGGAAAAGGGCCGGAACCGGGTCCAGGTCTATCATCCGGATGACTCGGAGTTGTCCCTGCGCTTCGGCGAAATGGCTTGGGTGCAACGTTTGCACATGGCGCTGGAGGAGGACCGCTTCTGCCTGTACGCCCAGGAAATTGCCCCCTTGGGTCATGTCGAACAGGGCGGCGGGCACATTGAGATTCTGCTGCGATTGCATGACGAAGCCGGGCGGATGATCTTGCCCGACAGCTTCATTCCGGCAGCTGAACGCTATGGCCTGATGAGTTCGCTGGATCGTTGGGTTGTGCAGAACGTGTTCAAGATCATTGCCCAATGCCGGGCCGAGCCACACCGTGGGCCGCTGGCCATGTGTGCGATCAATCTGTCAGGCACGACGATCGGGGATGAGGCGTTCCTGGACTTCCTGCGCGAACAGTTTGTGACGTATTCGATTCCGCCTGAAATGATTTGTTTTGAAATTACTGAGACCAGTGCTATTTCAAATCTTGGCAGCGCCATTCGATTCATTAATGAACTCAAAGGCTTAGGGTGCTATTTTTCACTGGATGACTTTTGCGCCGGAATGTCCTCATTCGCGTACCTGAAACATTTGCCTGTAGACTTCCTGAAGATCGATGGGAGTTTCGTAAAGGATATGCTGGACGACCCGATTAACCGCGCCATGGTCGAAGTGATCAATCACATCGGTCATGTCATGGGTAAGCGCACGATTGCCGAGTTTGTCGAAACGCCCCAGATCGAGCAGGCATTGCTGGAGATCGGGGTGGATTACGCTCAAGGGTATGTGATTGAACGCCCGCATTTGTTTACCTTTGATAGCCTGTTAAGTCGTCCCGCCAGGCCTCAGCCGCTGTTGTTCAAGGCCCCTGGCACGTTCCGTTGAAACTCCTGCCGGTCTTACAATCACAATCAAAAGGAGCTCGACAGTGATCGACACATTCAACCGAACCGGACCGCTCATGGAAGCTGCAAGTTACCCTGCCTGGGCCCAGCGCCTGATCCAGGATTGCAGCGAGAGCAAGCGCCGGGTTGTCGAACACGAACTGTACCAACGCATGCGAGACAACAAACTCAGTGCAAAGACCATGCGCCAATACCTGATCGGTGGCTGGCCGGTGGTCGAACAGTTCGCGTTGTATATGGCACAAAACCTCACCAAGACACGCTTTGCCCGTCATCCCGGCGAAGACATGGCCCGTCGCTGGCTGATGCGTAATATCCGCGTCGAATTGAACCACGCCGATTACTGGGTGCACTGGAGCCGCGCGCACGGTGTCAGCCTGGAGGACCTTCAGGCGCAGCAGGTTGCACCGGAGCTTCATGCCTTGAGCCATTGGTGTTGGCACACCAGTTCATCCGACTCGCTGATCGTTGCGATTGCCGCCACCAACTACGCCATCGAAGGGGCGACCGGGGAATGGTCGGCGGTAGTCTGTTCCAGCGGCATCTACGCCACCTCGTTCCCCGAGGAGGATCGCAAGCGGGCGATGAAGTGGCTGAAGATGCATGCCCAGTACGACGATGCCCATCCATGGGAAGCCCTGGAAATCATCTGCACATTGGCGGGCACCAACCCGAGCAAATCCCTGCAGGTGGAGTTGCGCCAGGCTGTGTGCAAGAGCTACGACTACATGTACCTGTTTCTCGAGCGTTGCATGCAGTTGGAGCACGCAGAAAGAGCACCGGTCGCGCGTGAGCGGATGGCACTGGCCGAAAGCTGATTCAATCGCTGCTTGAAAAAACTGTGGGAGCGAGTCTGCTCGCGAATACGGACTGTCAGTCAACATCATCGTTGAAGGTCAGATCCCATTCGCGAGCAGGCTCGCTCCCACATTGGTTTGTGTGGTGGCTGAAAAATCAGCCCGCCATCTTCAGTCGGTTACGACCTTCGCGCTTGGCTACATACAATGCACTGTCTGCCCGTCGCAACAGGCTTTCGGCAGACTCGCCGGGTAACAGTGTCGAACAGCCGAGGCTGACTGTCAGCACGATCAGATGACTATCGGCCAGGTACTCTTGCGACTGCACTGCGAGCCGCAGTCGTTCCCCGACCATGGCCGCGGCCTCGCGGGTGGTGTTCGACAGCAGGATCAGGAACTCTTCACCGCCATAGCGAAACACCATGTCCACGTTGCGCAGCTGGTTTTTGATCGAGGCAGCGACCGCCTTGAGCACGTCATCGCCGGTGCTGTGGCCGTGGGTATCATTGACTTGCTTGAAATGATCGATGTCCAGCATCAGCACCGATAACGGTTGCAGATGGCGCCGGGATATCTCGATTTCCCTTTGCAGCGTCTGGTCCATGGCGATGCGGTTGCCGGTGCCCGTCAGCGGGTCGCGCAGTGCGCTTTGGGTGGCGGTACGGTAAAGCAGCGCGTTGCGCATCGGGAAAAGCAGCGCGGCCAGCAGTGATTCGAGATTGCCCTGTTCCTGTTCGCTGAAGCGCTGATTGCGGCGGAAAATCAGCTCACCCAGGTGTTCGCCTTCGTGGCTGAGGCTGTAACTGATGGAGTGGTGGCCGCGTTGGCCGAACTCCAGACGCAAGTCACTGCTCTTGTGCAGGTAGCACAAAGCGTCCAGCGGTACCAATCGCTGAATCTCGCGATAGAACGTCCCAAGAATGCGTTGCGGCTCCAGACTGGTTTGCAGCTGCAGGCTCAGTTGCTGGCGCAATTGCGCAAGACTGACAGGCCTTGCCAGAAGAGGCGGGTGCTGACCAAAGCCCAGGCGCTGCAATTTGGCGCTATCGAAGTCAATTGCGTTGGTCTGGGAAGGTGGTTTCATAAGGCGTGCGCCCCTAAGCAGTAAGGCTGTCTTACAAGCAGGGTGAGAGCGGCTTAGGCTGCGCGTCGTACTGGTCCGTCAGTCCCGTAGGACATTTCGTACAAGTTTAATCTGCTTTGTAGAAGAAGAGTAATCGCCGCACTCAAGCTTCGTCCCGTCTGCTTTCACGTTGCGTGTCTGAGCAAAGTTAGAGCGAAAGTCGTGCCATTCGGTTCATCTGAATAAAAATCGTATTAAATCAACTGGTTGTGCTTCGTCTATTACTTTTGCAGCGCTGCATGTGACGTTTGTTTGACAGGTACCTGGCGTGTATTCGAGTGCCGCGACAGGAAATCGGCGCGGCACCAAAAAGCGACGTACGGTCGCTACTGGGCGTTGAACGCCTGGCCGTTGATACCGGTGCTGTCCGGGCCCATCAGGTAAAGGTAGACCGGCATGATCTCCTCGGGCGTCGGGTTGTTCAGCGGATTTTCACCCGGGTAAGCCTGGGCGCGCATGCTGGTGCGGGTAGCGCCCGGGTTGATGCTGTTGGAGCGTACCGGGGCCACGGTATCGACTTCGTCGGCCAGGGTTTGCATCAGGCCTTCAGTGGCGAATTTGGAGACGCCATAAGCGCCCCAGTACGCACGTCCCTTGCGGCCGACGCTGCTGGACGTGAATACCACCGAGGCATCTTGCGACAGCTTGAGCAGCGGCAGCAGAGTGCTGGTGAGCATGAACATGGCATTGACGTTGACTTGCATGACCCGCATGAAGTTTTCGCCGGACAGCTGCTCGATCGGCGTGCGCGGGCCGATGATCGAAGCATTGTGCAGCAGTCCGTCGAGATGCCCGAATTCGTTTTCGATCATCGCCGCCAGCTCATCGTATTGATGGGGCAGGGCGGTTTCGAGGTTGAACGGGATCACCGCCGGTTGTGGATGGCCGGCGGCTTCGATTTCGTCGTAGACCTGGATCAGGTTGGCTTCGGTCTTGCCCAGCAGCAGCACGGTTGCGCCGTGGGCCGCGTAGGTTTTTGCCGCTGCGGCGCCAATACCGCGTCCTGCGCCGGTGACCAGAATGACCCGATCCTTGAGCAGTTCGGGGCGGGCGGAATAATCAAACATAAAAACCTCGACAATAATTCTTCAGGTCAAGCGTTATCCCTGTGGGAGCGAGCCTGCTCGCGATGGCGGTATCAAATTCAACATCAATGCTGACTGATCCGCCGCTATCGCGAGCAGGCTCGCTCCCACATTGGTAATGCTCACATCCTCGCAAGACTGTGGTCATTCGCTCTTGCGGGAGCGCGGCTCAGCAACTGCACAGCGCACTATCGAGCACCTTGCGCAACTCCAGCGGATGATCGACCACCACATCCGCACCCCAATGCCGCGGGTTGTCATCCGGGTGGATATAGCCGAAGGTCACCGCAGCAGTCTTGGTACCGGCATCGCGGCCTGACTCGATGTCGCGCAGGTCATCGCCGACGAACAGCACGCTGGCCGGGTCCAGGTCGAGCATCTTGCAGGCCAGGATCAGCGGTTCCGGGTCCGGTTTGCTGTTCTTCACATGATCCGGGCAGATCAGCAGCGCCGAGCGTTCAGCCAGCCCCAACTGTTGCATGATCGGCTCGGCGAAGCGAAGCGGCTTGTTGGTGACCACCCCCCAGATCAGGTTGGCTTTTTCGATGTCGGCCAGCAATTCAGCCATGCCGTCGAACAGCTTGCTGTGCACCGCACAGCCGACGAGGTAGCGCTCCAAAAACTCCAGGCGCAGCTCCTCGAAACCCGGCGATTCCGGGTCCATGGCGAAGGTCACTGCGACCATTGCGCGGGCGCCGCCGGAAATCTCGTCGCGGATGTGCTTGTCGTTCATCGGTGGCAAGCCGCGGTCGGCACGCATCGCCTGACAGATCGCAATGAAGTCCGGCGCGGTGTCGAGCAGGGTGCCGTCCATGTCGAAAAGAACCGCTCTGATTGGCATCGACTTATTCCTCGCGCAGGGTCTGGATCATGTAGTTGACGTCCACGTCGCAGGCCAGTTTGTAGTGCTTGGTCAGCGGGTTGTAGGTCAGGCCGATGATGTCCTTGACGGTCAGGCCGGCCATGCGGCTCCAGGCGCCGAGTTCGGAAGGGCGGATGAATTTCTTGAAGTCGTGGGTGCCGCGCGGCAGCAACTTCATGATGTATTCGGCGCCGACGATGGCGAACAGATACGCTTTCGGGTTGCGGTTGATGGTGGAGAAGAACACCTGGCCGCCGGGCTTGACCATGCGGAAGCAAGCGCGGATGACCGACGACGGATCCGGCACGTGCTCAAGCATTTCCAGGCAGGTGACCACGTCGAACTGCTCGGGCATTTCCTCGGCCAGGGCTTCGGCGGTGATCTGCCGGTATTCGACGCTCACGCCCGACTCCAGCTGATGCAGCTGGGCAACCGCCAACGGCGCTTCGCCCATGTCGATACCCATCACGGTCGCGCCGCGCTGAGCCATGGCTTCGCTGAGGATGCCGCCGCCGCAACCGACGTCGAGGACCTTCTTGCCCGCCAGGTTGACGCGTTCGTCAATCCAGTTGACCCGCAGCGGGTTGATGTCGTGCAGCGGTTTGAATTCGCTTTCGCGGTCCCACCAGCGATGGGCCAGGGCCTCGAATTTGGCGATTTCGGCGTAGTCGACGTTGCTCATGGTCTAGTCCTCTAAAACTTGAAAAATCCTGTTGCCCCGGATTGTGCTCCAGGGTGCTTACGATTCGGTGCGGCCACTGATGCGCTGGCCCCAGGCCTTCGCGACAGTGCCAAGCTGTTGTTCGTCCAGGCTTGTCAGGCGACGGTCGTCGAGCAATTGCTTGCCGGCAACCCAAAGGTGTTTCACGCAGTCGCGGCCGGTGGCGTATATAAGCTGCGAAACCGGGTCGTAGACCGGTTGCTGGGCCAGGCCGGAGAGGTCGAACGCGACCATGTCCGCGGCTTTGCCGATTTCCAGCGAGCCGGTTTCGGCCTCGATACCCAATGCCCGGGCGCCATTGAGGGTGGCCATGCGCAAGGCGCGATGGGCATCCAGCGCGGTGGCCGAGCCGGCGACAGCCTTGGCCAGCAGGGCCGCGGTGCGGGTTTCGCCGAGCAGGTCCAGGTCATTGTTGCTGGCCGCGCCATCGGTGCCGACCGCGACATTGACCCCGGCCTCCCACAAACGCTCGACCGGGCAGAATCCGCTGGCCAGCTTGAGGTTCGACTCCGGGCAATGAATCACATTGCTGTTGCTTTCTACCAGTAGCGTCAGGTCTTCTTCGCTGATCTGGGTCATGTGAACCGCCTGGAAACGTGGCCCCAGCAAGCCCAGGCGTGCCAGGCGGGCCAGCGGGCGTTCACCGCGCTGCTCGACCGATTGCTGCACTTCGAACGCCGTTTCATGCACGTGCATGTGAATCGATGCGTCCAGCTCTTCGGCAATCACCCTGATTTTTTCCAGGTTTTCGTCGCCCACGGTGTAGGGGGCATGGGGGCCGAAGGTGATTTTGATGCGCTCGTGGTGTTTGAGATCGCCAAACAATTCGACGCCCTGACGAATGGCTTCGTCCGCCGTAGCGGCGCCCGGAATCGGGAAATCGAGGATCGGAATCGCGATCTGCGCGCGAATACCGCTGTTGTGCACCCGCTCGCTGGCAACCTTCGGGAAGAAGTACATGTCAGAGAAACAGGTGATGCCGCCTTTGATTTGCTCGGCGATGGCAAGGTCGGTGCCGTCGCGCACGAAATCTTCATCGACCCATTTGGCCTCGGCGGGCCAGATATGGTTTTCCAGCCAGGTCATCAATGGCAGGTCATCGGCCAGGCCACGGAACAGCGTCATCGCCGCGTGCCCGTGGGCATTGATCAGGCCGGGGCTGAGCAACATGTCGGGCAATTCACGGATTTCGGTTGCGTTAAGCTTCAGTGCGGCGGAACGTGGGCCGATAAACGCGATGCGTCCATCACGGATGCCCACGCCATGCTCCTTGAGGACAACACCAGCGGGTTCGACGGGTACCAGCCAGGTCGGCAGCAATAACAGGTCGAGCGCAGCGGCAGTGTTCGGCATCGAAGGTCGGTTCCAGTGCTTTTGTATAGGATGGCGAAGTATACCCGAGCGTCTTCGCGGGGGGATCGCTATAATCGGCGGCTTTTGTTCATGAGTGCGGGGTGAGGGATGCGCGATCGACTGTTGGCTGCGGAAAAGGTAAAGGCCATCGATTGGCGTGATGGCGCTCTCCATCTGCTGGATCAGCGTATTTTGCCGTTCGAGGAAACCTGGATTGCCTACACCAGCGCCGCTGGCGTGGCCGAGGCCATTCGCTCGATGGTGGTGCGCGGTGCTCCGGCGATTGGTATCAGTGCCGCTTATGGCATCGTACTGGCGGCCCGCGCCCGGATTGCCGAAGGTGGCGACTGGTACGCTGCGCTGGAAGAGGATTTCATGCTGTTGGCCGATTCCCGTCCTACCGCGGTCAACCTGTTCTGGGCGCTGGGGCGCATGCACGACCGGCTTGATCGCCTGAAGGACAATGCCGATCCGCTGGAGGTGCTGGAAGCCGAGGCCATCGCCATTCATGAAAGTGATCGCGAAGCCAACCTGACCATGGCCCAGCTGGGTGTGGACCTGATCCGCAAGCATCAGGGCAACGCCCAGGCGATCCTGACCCACTGCAACACCGGCGCTCTGGCCACGGGCGGCTTTGGCACGGCGCTGGGGGTGATTCGTGGTGCATTCATCGAGGGTATGGTCGAGCAGGTCTATGTCGACGAAACCCGCCCGTGGCTGCAGGGCTCGCGACTGACTGCGTGGGAGCTGGCCAATGAAGGCATTCCCGTGACCCTCAATGTCGATTCCGCCGCGGCGCATATCATGAAGACCAAAGGCCCTACCTGGGTCATCGTCGGCGCGGACCGGATCACCGCCAATGGCGACGTGGCCAACAAGATCGGCACCTATCAACTGGCCGTCAATGCCATGCACCACGGCGTGCGCTTCATGGTGGTGGCGCCGAGTTCAACCATTGACATGAACCTGGCCAGCGGCGATGACATTCCGATTGAAGAGCGTGATGGTCGCGAGCTACTGGAGGTCGGTGGCAAGCGCGTCGGGGCCGACGTCAATGCCTTTAACCCGGTGTTCGACGTGACGCCGGCGGACCTGATCGATGCGATCGTCACCGAAAAAGGCATCGTCGAGCGCCCGGATACGGCGAAGATGGCGCAGTTGATGTGCCGTAAGCGTCTGCATTGATAGTTTCTGGCGTCTGAAAGATAGCCATCGCGAGCAAGCTCGCTCCCACAGTGTTTGCGGTGCACACAAAACCTGTGGGAGCGAGCTTGCTCGCGATGAGGCCGTCAAACCCAATGAACCAGCCCGAATCAGTCGCCAATTCTCCATTCAACACGGCTCTAAGCCCCTCTCGTCCCCTTCAAGCCTGTCACCGGTCAACTAACTACTCTCCATGCGCATCTGGGGGATAGGTGCGTGGCGGCTCTTGTGATAACATCCGGCGGTTTCCAGGGTTGCCCTAAGAGGCGACCCGTACTGCGCAGATCCATGGCATAACTCGTTGATTTGTCGTAAGTCGGTGCATGGCACTCAGCCTGTATCGGCGAGCTTCGTTCGTCCCATATGGATGTGACGAGGTTTCACCAGAAAAAGGAATCAGGCTTCTCATGGGCGAACTGGCCAAAGAAATCCTCCCGGTCAATATCGAAGACGAGCTGAAGCAGTCCTACCTCGACTACGCGATGAGCGTAATTGTCGGGCGGGCACTGCCGGATGCGCGCGATGGCTTGAAGCCCGTGCACCGGCGCGTGCTGTTCGCGATGAGCGAGCTGGGCAACGACTTCAACAAGCCGTACAAGAAATCTGCCCGTGTTGTCGGTGACGTGATCGGTAAGTATCACCCGCACGGTGATACCGCGGTGTACGACACCATCGTTCGGATGGCGCAGCCATTCTCCCTGCGCTACCTGCTGGTAGACGGCCAGGGCAACTTCGGTTCGGTGGACGGCGATAACGCCGCGGCCATGCGATACACCGAAGTGCGCATGACCAAGCTGGCGCACGAGCTGCTGGCTGACCTGCATAAAGAAACCGTGGACTGGGTGCCGAACTACGACGGCACCGAAATGATCCCGGCGGTCATGCCGACCCGTATTCCCAACCTGCTGGTCAACGGCTCCAGCGGTATCGCCGTGGGCATGGCGACCAACATTCCGCCGCACAACCTCGGTGAAGTCATCGACGGTTGCCTGGCGCTCATCGACAATCCCGAGCTGACTGTCGACGAGCTGATGCAATACATCCCCGGTCCGGACTTCCCGACCGCCGCGATCATCAACGGTCGCGCCGGCATCATCGAAGCCTACCGCACCGGTCGCGGGCGCATTTACATGCGCGCCCGCTCGATGATCGAAGACATCGACAAGGTCGGTGGCCGTCAGCAGATCGTCATCACCGAACTCCCTTACCAGCTGAACAAGGCGCGTCTGATCGAGAAGATCGCCGAGCTGGTAAAAGAGAAGAAGCTTGAAGGCATCACTGAACTGCGCGACGAGTCCGACAAGGACGGTATGCGCGTCGTGATCGAGTTGCGTCGCGGTGAAGTGCCTGAGGTCATCCTCAACAACCTCTACGCCCAGACCCAGCTGCAAGCGGTGTTCGGTATCAACATCGTCGCGCTGATCGACGGCCGTCCGCGGATCCTGAATCTCAAGGATCTGCTGGAGGCCTTTGTTCGTCACCGTCGCGAAGTCGTCACCCGTCGTACCGTGTTCGAACTGCGCAAGGCGCGCGAGCGTGGCCACATCCTTGAAGGTCAAGCGGTTGCCCTGTCGAACATCGACCCGGTCATCGCCCTGATCAAGGCGTCGCCAACGCCGTCGGAAGCCAAGGAAGCGCTGATCAGCACGCCTTGGGAATCCTCGGCCGTGGTGGCGATGGTTGAACGTGCCGGCGCCGATTCGTGCCGTCCGGAAAACCTCGATCCGCAATACGGTCTGCGCGACGGCAAGTACTTCCTGTCGCCAGAGCAGGCGCAAGCCATTCTGGAACTGCGTCTGCATCGCCTGACCGGTCTGGAGCACGAAAAACTGCTGGCCGAGTATCAAGAGATCCTCAACCAGATCGGCGAGCTGATCCGCATCCTCAACAGCGCCACGCGCCTGATGGAAGTGATCCGCGAAGAGCTGGAAGTGATTCGCGCCGAGTACGGCGACGTACGTCGTACCGAAATCCTCGACGCTCGTCTCGATCTGACCCTGGGTGACATGATCCCGGAAGAAGAGCGCGTCGTGACCATTTCCCACGGTGGCTACGCCAAGACCCAGCCGCTGGCTGCGTACCAGGCCCAGCGTCGTGGCGGTAAAGGCAAGTCGGCAACCGGCGTCAAGGATGAGGACTACATCGCTCACCTGCTGGTTGCCAACAGCCACACCACGCTGCTGCTGTTCTCCAGCAAGGGCAAGGTGTACTGGCTGAAAACCTACGAAATCCCTGAAGCGTCCCGCGCTGCCCGTGGTCGTCCGCTGGTCAACCTGCTGCCGCTGGATGACGGTGAATACATCACCACCATGCTGCCCGTCGAGGAATACACCGAAGGTCACTACATCTTCATGGCCACCGCCAACGGCACCGTGAAGAAGACCCCGCTGGAATCCTTCAGCCGTCAACGCAGTGTCGGCCTGATCGCGCTGGAGCTGGACGAAGGCGACGTGCTGATTTCCGCGGCCATCACCGATGGCGAGCGTGAAGTCATGCTGTTCTCCGATGGCGGCAAGGTTACCCGCTTCAAGGAATCCGACGTTCGCGCCATGGGCCGTACCGCCCGCGGTGTGCGCGGCATGCGTCTGCCGGAAGGCCAGAAGCTGATTTCCATGCTGATCCCGGAAGAAGGCAGCCAGATCCTCACCGCTTCGGCGCGTGGCTACGGCAAGCGCACGGCGATCACCGAGTTCCCTGAGTACAAGCGTGGCGGTCAGGGCGTTATCGCCATGGTCAGCAACGAGCGTAACGGCCGTCTGGTCGGCGCGGTGCAGGTGCTCGACGGCGAGGAAATCATGCTGATTTCCGACCAGGGCACCCTGGTGCGCACCCGTGTCGACGAAGTGTCCAGCCTGGGTCGTAACACCCAGGGCGTGACCTTGATCAAACTGGCCAACGACGAAACACTGGTCGGGCTGGAGCGGGTTCAGGAGCCGTCGGAAGTCGAGGGCGAAGAGCTGGAAGGTGAAGAGGGTGAAGGGTTTGTCGGTGAGGTCGTGATTGACGACGTTGCCGAAGACCAGCAACTCGACGCCGCCGCTGACGAAGAACCACAGGAATAAGCGGGTAAGCAGGGGGCGGATGAAAATTCGCCCCCTTGTTGTTTGTCCGTAATGAAATATCGACACCACTGGAGATCCCTTGTGGGAGCGAGCCTGCTCGCGATGCATGCGCCGCGGTACGTCTGAAGTATCGCGGTGATGCAATCGCGAGCAGGCTCGCTCCCACAAATCTCTGTTTCAGCAGGGACCCGGTGTCGGCTGATAATGCGATTTACTGCGTGATACCACCAAATCAGAGCGAGATTGGATGTGAGCAAGAGAGCCTATAACTTCTGTGCCGGTCCTGCGGCGCTTCCCGAAGCTGTCCTGCAGCGCGCCCAGGGTGAACTCCTCGACTGGCACGGCAAGGGCCTGTCGGTCATGGAAATGAGCCATCGCAGCGATGAGTTCGTGTCCATTGCCACCAAGGCCGAGCAGGATCTGCGTGATCTGCTGAATATCCCCTCGAACTATAAAGTGCTGTTTCTGCAAGGTGGCGCCAGCCAGCAATTTGCTCAGATTCCTCTGAACCTGTTGCCGGAAAACGGCTCGGCCGACTATATCGACACCGGTATCTGGTCGCAGAAAGCCATCGAAGAAGCTTCGCGCTACGGCCACGTCAACGTTGCCGGCACCGCCAAGCCTTACGACTATTTCGCCATTCCCGGCCAGAACGAATGGAAGCTGTCGAAAGACGCGGCCTACGTCCACTACGCGCCGAACGAAACCATCGGCGGCCTGGAATTCCAATGGATTCCGGAAACCGGTGATGTACCGCTGGTCGCCGACATGTCCTCGGACATCCTGTCGCGTCCGGTGGATGTTTCGCGTTTCGGCATGATCTACGCTGGCGCCCAGAAAAACATCGGTCCGAGCGGCATCGTGGTGAACATCGTTCGCGAAGACCTGCTGGGCCACGCCCGTTCCCTGTGCCCGACTATGCTCAACTACAAGGTCGCGGCCGATAACGGTTCGATGTACAACACCCCGCCGACCCTGGCCTGGTACCTGTCCGGCCTGGTGTTCGAGTGGCTGAAAGAGCAGGGCGGCGTCGAGGCCATCGGCAAGCTCAACGAAGTCAAGCAGCGCACGCTGTACAGCTTCATCGATGCCAGCGGCCTGTACAGCAACCCGATCAACAAGTCGGACCGCTCGTGGATGAACGTGCCGTTCCGCCTGGCGGACGATCGTCTGGACAAGCCGTTCCTGGCTGGTGCCGATGAGCGTGGCCTGTTGAACCTCAAGGGGCACCGTTCCGTGGGTGGCATGCGCGCCTCCATCTATAACGCCGTCGACATCAACGCCGTCAATGCGCTGATTTCGTACATGGCAGAGTTCGAGAAGGAACACGGCTAATGTCTGAGCAAGAACTCAAGGCACTGCGCCTGCGCATTGATGCACTGGACGAAAAGGTCCTGGAGCTGATCAGTGAGCGTGCGCGCTGCGCCCAGGAAGTCGCGCGAGTAAAGATGGCCTCGCTGGCCGAAGGCGAAGTGCCGGTGTTCTATCGTCCTGAGCGCGAAGCTCAGGTGCTCAAGCGTGTCATGGAGCGTAACCAGGGGCCGCTGGGCAACGAAGAGATGGCGCGGTTGTTCCGCGAAATCATGTCTTCGTGCCTGGCACTCGAACAGCCGCTGAAAGTGGCTTATCTGGGCCCTGAAGGTACCTTCACCCAGGCGGCGGCCATGAAGCATTTCGGTCACGCCGTGATCAGCAAGCCGATGGCGGCGATCGACGAAGTGTTCCGTGAAGTGGCGGCCGGTGCGGTGAATTTTGGCGTGGTGCCGGTGGAAAACTCCACCGAAGGCGCGGTCAATCACACCCTCGACAGCTTCCTTGAGCACGACATGGTGATCTGCGGCGAAGTCGAACTGCGTATCCACCATCACCTGTTGGTCGGTGAAAACACCAAGACCGACAGCATCAGCCGGATCTACTCCCACGCCCAGTCCCTGGCCCAGTGCCGCAAGTGGCTGGACGCCCACTACCCGAATGTCGAGCGTGTGGCGGTGTCCAGCAACGCTGAAGCGGCCAAGCGGGTCAAGGGAGAGTGGAACTCGGCGGCGATTGCCGGCGACATGGCGGCCGGCCTGTACGGGCTGACCCATTTGGCCGAGAAGATCGAGGATCGCCCGGATAACTCCACGCGCTTCCTGATGATCGGTAATCAGGAAGTGCCGCCGACTGGCGACGACAAGACATCGATCATCGTTTCCATGAGCAACAAACCGGGTGCGTTGCACGAGTTGCTGGTGCCGTTCCACGACAATGGCATCGACCTGACGCGAATCGAGACTCGTCCGTCGCGCAGTGGCAAGTGGACCTACGTGTTCTTCATCGACTTCGTCGGCCACCACCGCGACCCGCTGGTCAAAAGTGTGCTGGAAAAGATCAGTCAGGAAGCGGTGGCACTCAAAGTGCTGGGTTCCTACCCGAAAGCAGTTCTCTAAGGGGCGGTAGCAAATGAGTGGCAATTTCCTCGCTCTGGCACAGCCGGGCGTGCAACAACTTTCGCCTTACGTTCCGGGCAAACCCGTGGACGAACTGGCTCGCGAGCTGGATCTCGATCCAGCCAGCATCGTCAAACTGGCGAGCAACGAAAACCCGCTGGGCCCCGGCCCCAAGGCGCTGGCGGCGATCCGCGATGCGCTGGCCGAGCTGACCCGCTATCCGGACGGCAACGGTTTTGCGCTCAAGACCCTGCTGGCCGAGCAGTGCCGAGTCGAGCTCAATCAAGTGACGCTGGGCAATGGTTCCAACGACATTCTTGAGCTGGTGGCGCGCGCCTATCTGGCGCCGGGCCTGAATGCCGTGTTCAGCGAGCATGCGTTCGCTGTCTATCCGATTGCCACTCAGGCAGTCGGCGCGCAGGCCAAGGTGGTTCCGGCCAAGGATTGGGGGCATGACCTGCCTGCCATGCTGGCAGCCATCGATGCCAATACCCGCGTGGTGTTCATCGCCAACCCGAACAATCCGACCGGGACCTGGTTCGACGCCGAGGCGCTGGACGAATTCCTGCAGGATGTTCCGGAGCATGTGCTGGTGGTGCTGGACGAGGCCTACATCGAGTACGCCGAAGGCAGTGATATGCCGGATGGTCTGGACTTCCTGGCGGCTTATCCGAACCTGTTGGTTTCCCGCACTTTCTCCAAGGCCTATGGGCTGGCGGCGCTACGCGTGGGTTATGGGTTGTCCACAGCGGTGGTCGCAGACGTGCTGAACCGTGTACGCCAGCCATTCAACGTCAACAGCCTGGCCCTGGCCGCTGCTTGTGCGGCTTTGAAGGACGAGGAGTATCTGGCGCAAAGCCGTCAGTTGAACGAGTCCGGCATGCAGCAACTGGAAGCCGGATTCCGTGAGCTGGGGCTGAGCTGGATTGCGTCCAAAGGCAATTTCATCTGCGTCGATCTCGATCAAGTCGCGGCCCCGGTGTTCCAGGGCTTGCTTCGTGAGGGCGTGATCGTGCGCCCGGTGGCCAACTACGGCATGCCGAATCACCTGCGCATCACCATTGGCCTGCCGGCAGAGAACAGCCGCTTCCTTGAAGCGCTGACCAAGGTTCTGGCTCGTGGTTGATGTCACTGCGCTGCAATCTGCTGAACCTATGATCGGTCGCCTGGTGGTGGTCGGTCTTGGATTGATCGGCGGTTCGTTTGCCAAGGGGTTGCGTGAGAGTGGCATATGCCGCGAAGTGGTCGGGGTCGATCTCGATCCGCAATCGCGCAAACTCGCGGTCGAATTGGGTGTGGTGGATCGCTGTGAGGAAGACCTGGGCGTTGCTTGTCAGGGCGCCGACGTCATTCAGCTGGCGGTGCCGATCCTGGCCATGGAGAAAGTGCTCGCGCGTCTGGCGGGCATGGATCTGGGCCAGGCGATCCTGACCGATGTCGGCAGTGCCAAGGGCAATGTGGTGCGTGCGGCCACCGAAGCCTTTGGCAGCATGCCGTCTTGCTTCGTGCCGGGGCACCCGATTGCCGGTTCCGAGCAGAGCGGGGTGGAAGCCTCCAACGCCGAATTGTTCCGTCGCCATAAAGTGATCCTGACGCCGCTGGCGCAAACCGATCCGGCAGCCCTGGCGGTAGTCGACCGTTTGTGGCGCGAATTGGGCGCCGATGTCGAGCACATGCAGGTTGAACGTCACGACGAAGTCTTGGCGGCGACCAGTCATCTGCCGCACTTGCTGGCGTTCGGCTTGGTCGATTCGTTGGCCAAGCGCAATGAAAATCTTGAGATCTTCCGTTACGCTGCGGGCGGTTTCCGCGATTTCACAAGAATCGCCGGAAGCGACCCGGTCATGTGGCACGACATCTTTCTCGCCAACCGCGAAGCTGTCCTGCGCACACTCGATACATTTCGCAGCGATCTCGACGCCTTGCGCGACGCGGTCGATGCAGGGGATGGGCACCAATTGTTGGGCGTTTTCACTCGCGCCCGGGTTGCTCGCGAGCATTTCAGTAAAATCCTGGCCCGCAGGGCCTATGTGGACGCTATGAATTCCAACGATCTGATTTTCCTGGCTCAACCTGGTGGCCGCCTGTCCGGTCGGATTCGCGTACCAGGTGACAAATCGATTTCCCACCGTTCGATCATGCTCGGCTCCCTGGCTGAAGGCGTCACCGAAGTCGAAGGCTTCCTCGAGGGCGAAGATGCCCTGGCGACCTTGCAGGCATTCCGTGACATGGGCGTGGTCATTGAAGGCCCACACCACGGACGCGTGACCATTCACGGCGTTGGCCTGCATGGCCTGAAGCCGGCGCCGGGCCCGATCTATCTGGGCAACTCCGGTACTTCGATGCGTCTGCTGTCCGGCCTGCTGGCCGCGCAGAACTTCGACAGCACCCTGACCGGCGACGCATCGCTGTCCAAGCGCCCGATGAATCGCGTGGCCAATCCGCTGCGTGAAATGGGCGCCGTGATCGAAACCGCCGCCGAGGGTCGTCCACCGATGACCATTCGTGGTGGCAACAAGCTCAAGGGCCTGACCTACACCATGCCGATGGCCAGTGCCCAGGTTAAGTCCTGCCTGCTGTTGGCCGGCCTGTATGCCGAAGGCAAGACCACGGTTACCGAGCCTGCTCCGACCCGCGACCATACCGAGCGCATGCTGCGCGGTTTCGGCTATCCGGTAACGGTCAACGGTGCTACCGCATCGGTCGAATCTGGCAGCAAACTGACCGCGACCCACATTGAAGTCCCGGGTGATATCTCTTCCTCGGCATTTTTCCTGGTGGCGGCCTCGATCGCCGAGGGTTCGGAACTGGTACTCGAGCACGTCGGCATCAACCCGACCCGTACCGGTGTGATCGACATCCTGCGCCTGATGGGCGCCGATATCACCCTGGAAAACCAGCGTGAAGTGGGTGGTGAACCGGTGGCTGACTTGCGCGTGCGTGCAGCTAAACTCAAAGGTATCGAGATTCCCGAGGCGCTGGTTCCATTGGCCATTGACGAATTTCCGGTGCTCTTCGTCGCCGCTGCCTGTGCTGAAGGGCGCACCGTGTTGCGTGGTGCCGAAGAGCTGCGGGTCAAGGAGTCGGATCGCATCCAGGTCATGGCGGATGGTTTGCTGGCGCTGGGCGTCAAATGCGAGCCAACCCCGGATGGCATCATCATCGACGGCGGTCAGATCGGCGGCGGTGAAGTGCACGGCCATGGCGATCACCGTATCGCCATGGCGTTCAGCGTTGCTTCGCTACGCGCCAGTGCCCCGATCCGCATTCATGATTGCGCCAACGTCGCGACTTCGTTCCCGAATTTCCTGGCGCTGTGCGCACAGGTCGGTATTCGCGTGGCACAAGAGGCACAGTCGTGATCAGCATTGCACCGGTCATCACCATCGATGGGCCAAGCGGTTCGGGCAAGGGCACGGTCGCCGGGATTCTGGCCAAGCGCCTGGGCTGGAACCTGCTGGACTCCGGTGCGTTGTACCGATTGCTGGCCTTTGCCGCGCATAATCATGGTGTCGACCTGACCAATGAAGAGCTGCTGAAGAAACTCGCCGCTCATCTGGATGTGCAGTTCATCGCGGCGACGGACGGTCAGTTGCAACGCATCATTCTGGAAGGTGATGAAGTCAGCGATGTCATTCGCACCGAAAGCGTCGGTTCCGGCGCTTCCCAGGTGGCTGCGTTGCCTGCTGTACGCGAGGCGCTGTTGCAGCGCCAGCGAGCTTTTCAGGAAGCGCCGGGTCTTGTGGCGGATGGTCGCGACATGGGCACCGTGGTTTTTCCTGATGCGCCGCTGAAGATTTTTCTGACCGCCAGCGCCGAGGAGCGGGCACGCCGACGATATTTGCAGTTGAAGGGCAAAGTCGAGGGTGTTAGTCTGTCGAGTCTGCTAGATGAGATACGTGCGCGCGATGAGCGTGACACCCAGCGAGCGGTAGCCCCGCTCAAACCGGCGGCTGACGCCATACAGCTGGATTCCACGGAATTATCCATCGACCAGGTGCTGGAACGCATCATGAGCGAGATCGCCATTCGCGATATCGCCGGGTGACCAAGAAGGCCGCAGGGGACCAGTCATAGTCCTGCGGTGGCTTCTTTTAAATGAAACTAACCCACACCGTCTGGGGTGTGGAGATGGGCGTATTCTTCGCCCTCATCAACAGGAATTAAAATGAGCGAAAGCTTTGCGGAACTCTTTGAAGAAAGCCTAAAAACCCTGAACCTTCAGGCAGGCTCCATCATCACCGGTGTTATCGTTGATATCGATTACCAGGCTCGCTGGGTAACCGTTCACGCTGGCCTGAAGTCTGAAGCACTCATCCCGCTTGAGCAGTTCTACAACGACGCTGGCGAACTGAACATCAACGTCGGTGACGAAGTTCACGTTGCTCTGGACTCGGTTGAAGACGGCTTTGGTGAAACCAAGCTGTCCCGTGAAAAAGCCAAGCGCGCTGAATGCTGGATTGTTCTGGAAGCAGCCTTCGCAGCCGAAGAAGTGGTCAAGGGCGTTATCAACGGTAAGGTTAAAGGCGGCTTCACTGTCGACGTTAACGGCATCCGTGCGTTCCTGCCAGGTTCTCTGGTTGACGTCCGTCCAGTGCGCGACACCACGCACCTGGAAGGCAAAGAGCTGGAATTCAAGGTCATCAAGCTGGACCAGAAGCGCAACAACGTTGTCGTTTCCCGTCGCAGCGTCCTGGAAGCCGAGAACTCCGCCGAGCGCGAAGCTCTGCTGGAATCCCTGCAGGAAGGCCAACAAGTCAAAGGTATCGTCAAGAACCTCACCGATTACGGCGCATTCGTCGATCTGGGTGGCGTCGATGGCCTGCTGCACATTACCGACATGGCTTGGAAGCGTATCAAGCATCCTTCCGAAATCGTCAACGTTGGCGACGAGATCGATGTCAAGGTTCTGAAGTACGATCGCGAGCGCAATCGTGTTTCCCTGGGCCTGAAGCAACTGGGCGAAGATCCATGGGTTGCTATCAAAGCCCGTTACCCGGAAAGCACTCGCGTTACCGCGCGTGTAACCAACCTGACCGACTACGGCTGCTTCGCTGAGCTGGAAGAAGGCGTTGAAGGTCTGGTACACGTTTCCGAAATGGACTGGACCAACAAGAACATCCACCCTTCGAAAGTCGTACAAGTCGGCGACGAAGTGGAAGTCATGGTTCTGGACATCGACGAAGAGCGTCGTCGTATCTCCCTGGGCATCAAGCAGTGCAAATCCAACCCATGGGAAGATTTCTCTGGCCAGTTCAACAAGGGCGATAAAATCTCCGGCACCATCAAGTCGATCACCGATTTCGGTATCTTCATTGGTCTGGACGGCGGCATCGACGGTCTGGTTCACCTGTCCGACATCTCCTGGAACGAAGTGGGCGAAGAAGCCGTTCGCCGCTTCAAGAAGGGCGACGAGCTGGACACCGTTATCCTGTCGGTTGACCCAGAGCGCGAGCGCATCTCCCTGGGTATCAAGCAACTGGAAAGCGATCCGTTCTCCGAGTACGTTCAAGAGAACGACAAAGGCGCCATCGTTAAAGGCATCGTGAAGGAAGTTGACGCTAAAGGCGCCATCATCACTCTGGCCGACGATATCGAAGCGACTCTGAAAGCCTCCGAAATCAGCCGTGACCGCGTTGAAGACGCGCGCAACGTTCTGAAAGAAGGCGAAGAAGTAGAAGCCAAGATCATCAGCGTTGACCGCAAGAGCCGTGTAATCCAGCTCTCGATCAAGTCGAAAGACGTTGAAGACGAGAAAGAAGCAATCCAGAGCCTGCGCGACAAGCCAGTAGCTACTGATGCTCCTGTGGCCACCACTCTGGGTGACCTGCTGCGTGCACAAATGGAAAAGCAGAACTAAGTTCTGACTTTCTGTAAAAAAGGGCGACTTCGGTCGCCCTTTTTTGTGCCTGGAGTTTGGTGAGTTTCGCTCGGCTGTAGCTGCTCGAGTCGTGAACCAAAGGTGCTGAAAAAATGTCTGATTGTTTAGTCGGATCAAGCGCTTATTTGCAGCTAGTCTTTAGCCTGAGACTAATGATCGCCCGGTAGGCTTTCTGGCAAAAGGACGTGAATGAACAAGCTAATTGTCGCAGTAGCAGTGCTGGCGCTAGCGGGTTGTACCACCAATGCCAAAACTCACGTAGTGCGCGGGGTTAGCGGCATAGAGGTCGATTGTTCGGGGCTCGGTTCGAGATGGGAGAGGTGTTACAAGCGCGCGGCCAAGGAGTGCAGAGGGGCAGGCTACAAAGTTGTAGCGAGATCTGACGATGTCAAGGAAGAGGAGGAAAGCTTCCTCTTTGGATTCAATCCGGCAGGGTTCCTGACGCGCACTATGTTGGTGATCTGTCGATGAGGTGGTAACCGCTCAGAGGTCTTCCGCCTTTCAGGAATCAAGCATTTTGGGGTTGGGGAATAGATGGCAAAACTCGGGCTGTTCAAAATCATGCCGGCGTGCTAAAACCTTTGAAGCGCTGATCTAGCTGCTTGAAAAAGAAGGGAAAAATATGACGAAGTCGGAGTTGATCGAACGAATTGTCACCCATCAAGGGCTGCTCTCATCCAAGGATGTGGAGCTGGCCATCAAGACCATGCTTGAGCAAATGTCCCAATGTCTGGCTACCGGGGATCGCATCGAGATCCGGGGGTTTGGCAGCTTCTCTCTGCACTACCGGGCGCCACGCGTAGGTCGTAACCCGAAAACTGGTCAGTCGGTCAGTCTCGACGGCAAATTTGTTCCGCATTTCAAGCCCGGGAAAGAGTTGAGGGATCGGGTTAATGAGGATGAGGACGAGGATGCAAAGCAGTAATCGATATTTGCGAGAGACTTTTCGATGAGTTATGTCAAGCGCATAGTTTTTTTTGTAATTGCACTGCTGATTGTATTTGCGACAGTCATTTTTGTGCTTGAAAATAAGCAATCTGTTTCACTGGTATTTCTTGGATGGTCGTCGCCGGAGCTTCCGCTAGCTGTATCGCTAATTTTTGTGTTGCTGAGCGGTATGGCAATAGGGCATCTTTTAGCTTTTATTTTTGCGCAAAAGAAGAAAACGCACCCTAGAATTCGTTAAAATACGAGCTTGGAACATGAAAAGCAACATCATAAATGCATACTAGAAAAGGCTGGCCAGAATGACGAATGACCCATCGACCAAGCCCGGGTCGGATGAGATAGATTTTTTTGAGTTGATGAGATCCCTTTGGGCTCAAAAAGTAATGATACTGTGCACTACTTTAGTTGTTGTTTTGGGTGCAACAGCTTATGCGTTTATCAGTAAGTCAGTTTATGAGGCTCGTGTATATTTGCTGCCACCAACTTTTAATGGGATCGCCGATTTTAACTATGGTCGAACCAAAGAGTTGGAGCTTACACCTTATACAGTAAAGGATGTGTTTGATGTTTTTACTCGCAACTTGCAAAGTGAAGCGTTGCGTCGCGCGTTCTTTCTAGAGGTGTATTTACCATCGCTTTCTGAAACGACTCGAAAAGAGTCACAGGATTTATTGTATTCAAAGTTTTTAAAGAAGCTGACTGTAGGCTTGCCCTCCAAGGAACAACCAGATCGATACTCGATTTCGGTCCAGGATAATGATCCTACGCGCGCAACCGAGTGGGTGAAAACCTTCGCAACAAATGCAGGTATAGCCTCTAAAAATGAGATGATTACCAACGTTACGCGGGAAGCAGAAGTTCGCGCACGTAATATTGGTCAGCAAATCAGTATCTTGCGACAGACTGAAAGTGGGGTACGGAGTGATTCGATTAGTCGACTACAAGAAGCGTTGAGGGTTGCGCAGTCGATTGGCCTTGAAGAGCCTCCTATCATTTCTGGTAATGTCGCCGCCGAAGTCAATGCAACGATGGATGGCCAGTTGACGTACATGCGAGGCACCAAGGCGCTGAGTGCAGAAATAAAAAATTTGCAGGAGAGAAAAAGTAACGATCCCTTCATAAAAAATCTTCGTATGCTTGAAATCAAAAAGTTCTTCTATGAAGACTTGCAGATTGATCCCTCCAGCGTTTCTGTTTATCGGCAAGATGGATCTATTGAGATACCTGATGACCCCATCAAGCCAAAGAAAATGCTGTGCATAGGGTTGGGAATGATTGGAGGGATGCTCCTGGGGTTGCTGTTTGGTTTGGTTCGTTATTTGTGGGGGCGGCGTAGAGCGCTTTCTTGAGGTTTCTCTAAGAAAAATGCTGGATAATCGGCGCTTGCGTTGATTCTTCGGCGGCATTATGCGAAATCAGGTTAGTGAATGTACAATCAGTCAGTGGTTTTCGACTGGATAGTTACCGGCTGTCGGTACAATCACTCCTCTCTCGGTTGTGAGCAGGAGACACAGGGCTTAGCTTGAATACCTTAAAGCAAGCTTGTGACCGGTAATAGTAGAAATAATATTTAGCACTACAAATTCAATTGGTACATCAAGAATGGCCTATCTAACCGACGAAGAACTTCAAGAATTGGGTTTCAAGAGTCTTGGCAAGCAGGTGAAAATCAGCGACAAGGCGTGCATTTACAATGCGGACAAAATCGAGATAGGTGATTTTTCCAGGATTGACGATTTTTGTGTGATCTCGGGAAGCGTAAAAATTGGTCGGTACAATCACATCACGCCAATGTGTCTCGTCGCCGGAGGTATTCCTGGTATCGTCATGGACGATTTTTGTACATTGGCATATGGCGTAAAAGTCTTTTCGCAATCGGACGATTATAGCGGCGAGACATTGACCAACTCTCTCGTCCCGAAAAAATTCAAGAACGAGAAATTTTCCGCTGTTCGACTCGGCAGACATGTCATTGTGGGAGCGGGGTCGGTTATTTTCCCGGGTGTTGAGATATCAGAAGGTTGTTCTATAGGCTCAATGGCATTAGTCACCAGGTCGACTGAGGCATGGGGGATATATGCCGGCGTGCCAGCGAAGCTTATAAAACAACGCAAAAAAGATTTGCTGAAACTCGAAGTCGAATTTTTAAGTGAGCAAAAAAATGATCCCATTTAACAAGCCCCCATATACTGGTAATGAAGATCAGTACGTTCTCCGTGCCATGCGCAGTGGTAAAATGTCGGGAGATGGTGAGTTCACTGCTTTGTGCCATCAGTGGTTTGAGAAAACGTTGGGCTGCGCCAAGGCGCTATTGACGCCTTCCTGTACTCAGGCATTGGAAATGGCCGCAATTCTCATCGATATTCAGCCTGGTGATGAAGTCATCATGCCAAGCTATACCTTTGTTAGTACGGCAAACGCCTTTGTACTGCGAGGGGCGAAAATCGTGTTTGTCGACATTCGCCCAGACACAATGAACATTGATGAAACCCTGATTGAGGGTGCTATTACATCTCGGACCAAGGCGATCGTGCCTGTGCATTATGCAGGCGTCGCTTGCGAGATGGATACAATAATGGATATTGCCAAGCGCAATGGTTTGTTTGTAATAGAGGACGCTGCTCAGGGAATGATGTCCACCTACAAGGGGCGTCAACTGGGTTCTATTGGTCACATGGCTGCCTTTAGTTTTCACGAAACAAAAAACTTTACAAGTGGTGGTGAAGGAGGGTTGTTGATTATTAATGATGCTCGTTTCGTTGCCCGCGCAGAAATAATCCGGGAAAAAGGGACAAATCGGAGTCAGTTCTTTCGAGGGATGATTGATAAATATACATGGGTAGATGTAGGAAGCAGTTATCTTCCTGGTGAGCTGCAGGCGGCTTATTTGTATGGTCAGTTAGAGCGTTGTGAATATATCAATTCTGCACGTCTTGCCCTATGGGCAAAGTACCATGAGCATTTTAAAGCTTATGAAAATAAGGGAGTTGTTGATCTCCCTGTGATACCGGACGGCTGTGTTGCGAATGCCCATATGTATTATATCAAGGTGAAGGATATTGATGTCCGCACAGCAGTGCTGAGTAAACTAAAAGACGCTGGTATTGGTGCTGTATTTCATTATATTCCTTTGCATTCGGCACCTGCTGGAAAAAAGCTTGGTGTATTTTCCGGTGATGATAAGTTTACCACCCGTGAAAGTGAGCGCCTTATTCGCTTGCCTCTCTGGTTAGGTATGAATACTGATGAGGAAAATGAGGTCAAGAGCCAAGTAACTGCAGCGATTATGTCCTGTGTCGCGTAACGAGTGCAGCGACAAGCTTCAGTATCGGAAAGCTGTTTCCAGCGCCGTATTGACGACTCTTGCCCAGGCTTCAAAAATAGTTGTTGGCTTTCTGATTCTAAAGCTAATCGCTCTATATTTGGGGCCGGACGGGCTGGGGAAGCTTGGCCATTTTATGAGCCTGACTTCGATACTCGCTCTGCTGGCTGGCGGAGGTATCACTCATGGCGTTATAAAGTATTCTGCTGAATACAGAAATGACAAGTTTAATCTCTATAGGCTTTTGAGTACTGCCTCGGCTTTTGCATTTGTCTTTTCTGTTTTTTTTGCTTTGTTGTTTTTGCTTTTTTCTCATTCGATATCAGTGTTCATACTTGGGGATGGTAGTCTTGCCTGGGTTATATCATTGTTGTCGATTTTTCAGTTTGTGCTAGCTTTTAATATGCTGTTCTCTTCTGTCGCAAATGGACTTGCTGATGTTAAGTCGTTTGCATTTTCTCAGATAGTTGGGAACTTGATCTCGTTACCGTTTGCCTGGTTTCTGATATTAAAATTTGGGTTGCCGGGTGCGGCGATAGCGATTATATCGATCTTGGCAATGGCGGTATTTCCAAGTATTTATTTATATCTGAGGTCCTCGCTACGTTTCAGGTTTAGACGTAGGGAAATAGATTCGCTTTTACTTAAAAAGTTAGGCTGGTTCAGTTTGATGTTGTGCGTGAGCGCGATCGCATTTCCCGTTGTCGAGATTTATATTCGACAAAATCTAATTAGTAATTCCGGTTATACCCAGGCGGGAATTTGGCAAGGTCTAATTAGGCTCTCTAGTGCATATTTGGGGTTTTTTAGTGTCTTTTTGGCATCCTATTTCATGCCGATGATATCTCGGATTAATAATAAAAAAGAAATAGAGCAGCTTACCCATAAGTTTGTAGTTTTTGTCATGGCTGTTTTCGCAGTCGGCGGCGGGACGCTTTATTTTGGGCGGGATTTTTTTGTTCCCTTGCTGCTCTCTAAAGAGTTCGAGGAATTAAATGAATATTTACTCTACCAGCTGATTGGTGATTTTTTCAAGGCGTCTAACTATGTCATTGGTTTTGTTGCAGTTGCAAGAGCGGCAACTCGTATTTATATAGTTTCAGAAGTTTTTCAAGCTGGTTTATTTGTATCTCTAAGCTTGTTGGTGGGGCAGTTTATTGTTGGCGCAGAAGGTGTCACGGTTGCGTATATGATGTCCTATATCATGTGTTTCCTTGTAAGTATTCTTGCGTTGAAGTTTTGGGTGCGTAACTGATGTCTTTTGAGTTTGTTTGGCCTATTTACGCTGTGTTCATATTTTTGACCATTTCCGGTGGTACGGAAATGCTGATTAAACAAGGGTGGGTCAAGCAGCTTGCAGTTTTTTCATCGGCTATAGCTCTCGTGATATTAGCGGCATTACGGAGTTTGGGTGTAGGTAGCGATGATGTTGCCTACGCGCAAATGTTCACGAACATTCCGTTTTTTTTTGGGTGTGATGAGTTTTTATGCGGATATAGCTACTCACAGTTCAATGTGGAGCTCGGGTTTTTTACCCTGCTGTCTATGTTGCGCGGTTTTGGTAGCGAGCCTCTCGTGCTTTTCAGTGTGGTTGCATTAGCCTCTGTAGCGCTGAACGTCAGGGCGATAAGGTTTTTTTCTCCCCATGTCGGCGCCGCGATCCTTGTATATTTTTGTCATTTTTATCTTAATAAAGAACTAAATGCCATTCGTCTTGGTTTAGCCTCCGCGCTTCTTTTTTGGGCCGCGACGTTTGTTCCTGTGCGGAAGATCGGTATATTCATGCTTCTGGTGATCTGTGCCGCATTTGTGCATGTGTCATCATTGTTGATTCTATTGCCGTTCGCTATTTATCAACTTCGACCAGGTCGCAGTGTGTACGCGGCCGTCGCACTTTTTCTCCTGGCTTTTACGGCATTTTTTGATATACAAACACTTTTTTCATATTTGATTAATTTTGGGTTTATAGGTGAGAAAATAAATCTGTATCTCAATGCGGATATTTATAACTACCCGTTACCCTTGTTCAGTGCGGTAAATTTAAAGAATTTGTTTTTTGTAGGGTTGGCCTTGATTTTTTGGCGCAAGATCTCAAGTGAATATGAGCATTTTGAGTTGGTTTTTTGCTTCTTTTTTTGCGCAACTTTTATACGGATTGCATTGGGCGATTTTGCAATTGTCGCGGGAAGAAGTTATGCGGCTATTTCGATGTTTGAGTACGTATTGTTACCGTTTGTCTTCTTTTCGTTGTTCGGCAAATGGCTGGGCTACGCTCTAATAATACTGTATGCAGGACTGACTTTGTTCTTGAATTTGACAGATAATGCAGGTTGGACAGGTGAAGCAGTTCAATTTTTTAATTTCAATAATTAGTAAGTAGAGAGTAAATTGAAAAATATACTTTTTGTGATGGGTGGCCTATCCATGGGGGGCGTAGAAACCTACGTGGTCCGTTTGGCCACCGAATTACAGAAGCAGGGCCACTCCGTCACTGTGATTTTGCTCTCCAGTAAATATGATGATTTACTCTTCCAAAAGCTATCGTCTGTAGCAACAGTTTGCGTTGTTGAGTATTTTCCATTTTTTGGAGCATCCAGTTGGCTAAACGCTTTGGTGCCTGCGAGTGCGTGTTCTCATACTCATTTTGATGTGGTTCATGTTGTTGACTTATTAACTTTGTCGTATATGTATTTTCAGCGGAAAAAATATTCTTTCGATGCACTGTCTATCGGTATCTACCATTCTCGAGAAATTGTTTGGTGGCGTGATCGAAGTGTCTATTTTAGAAAAAAGATGCTTGAATTGTACGATAAAAATGTAAAGCTTACTCTGTTTCCGAATGAGAGTACTGCGGAGATTGCGGCAACGTACAAGGCTTTAGATGTTAGTGAGGTGGCATTGTTGCCACTGGGTATATCACTTGAGCATTATAGGATGTGTTGTCCTGACAAGCGGTCATTAAAACTGTTATCTGTTGGTCGTCTTGTGGACTTCAAGGTTTACAATAGGCATGTAATATCTATATTGTCAAGTTTGCGACTTGTTGATGATTTTCATTATTATATATATGGCGACGGGCCCGAAAGAGAAGCGCTTGAAGCTTACTCGGTCCAGTGTGGTGTAGCGCAGTTTGTCCACTTTATGGGCGAAGTAAAGTATTCGGATCTTCCTGAAATTATTAATGGCGCTTTTTGCTTTATAGGCTCTGGTACCACTCTCATCGAAGCCTCTGCAGCGGGTGTGCCATCAATTGTTGGGATAGAATCAATACCGACTCCCCATACGTGTGGCTTTTTTTCGGAAATTGACGGCTACTCATACAACGAAGCCTCAGCCACAACACGTCGAATTCCTATTTTTGAATGCATAGAAATGCTATATCGAATGGAAGTTTCTCAATATAACTCACTGTCTGATGCGCATAGAGCTAAAGCCGGGCAGTTTAATATCGAAGATACAACTTCAAGGTTTATTGAGTTGTCGGCATGTTACCCGGACTTTAAAATTCGATTCAGTAGGTGCCGAGCTATATTTTCTTTTGTGTACTCAATTGTCAAGCTTGGGCCAAAGGCTCTTAAATCAAGATTTGATAACGTGTAAAGTGTTACCTGGGTTTCTGGATCTGCAATATATTGAAGTCATTTTACGGTTGGCCCGGCGGTTAGTCGCAAGGAAATTCAATGCTTAAACTCGAAGATGTAAATTTGGCCGTTGTAGGTCTTGGTTATGTGAGCCAGCCGCCGGCTATAGAGTTTGGCAATAAAGTGAGCGTGGTCGGGTTTGATATCAGCAAAACCACGATTGATGCGCTGAAATTTAGTCATGATTCTACGCGCGAGGTATCTGGCAGCGTATTAAAGTCTGAACTCCATCGAGTCACTAACATTAAAAAAGTTACCTCTGGATTCACTCAGGGAGCCGTCGGTCTGGTCGATTTGTTATTTGGCAGAATTATCACGGCAGGGACTCATAAGGTCAAAGGCATCAAGGTCACAGCAGCGGCAGAGACTATTGAGAATACTCTGCGTGATTTTAATAGTGAGGGCTCGTGCACCGGCCGATTGCGCGGTCGTTACGATGTTTAGGAATATGATTTCGTTCGATTTCCGTTTTCGTAAAACCATCCCGTTTGACTCGAAAAATATAGGTGATGTGCTGATCGAGTCCCTATCAGCTCCTGAGCTATTGACTAAGTTGTCGGCTGCAGCCGTTTTGCAGGGTGGCAGATTTGATTGGGAAAGCACCTCGAAAAAGACTTGGTCCGAGTTGCTCGCGTTGGCCAAACGCTCAAAAGAAGGTGCTTGCTAGATGAAAATCCTGGTGGTTACGCAATATTTCTGGCCTGAGTCGTTCATTATTAATGATTTGGTCAAGACTTTGTCTGCTCAAGGGCACGTCATCAAGGTTCTTACGGGTAAGCCAAATTACCCTGATGGCGTTGTCTTTAGTGGTTACAGTGCTTCTGGATATCAGGAAGAAAAATTCGAGTCTTCCGTTAGTGTTTGTCGTGCACCACTCAGACCACGTGGTGCTTCCGGTGCAAAAAATCTTGTGCTGAACTATTTGTCGTTTATTTTAAATGGGCTTAAATTTTACCCGGCCGCAGTAAAGGGTGAAAATTTTGACGCGATTTTTGTGTTTGCACCTTCACCGATTACCTCGGTAATCCCTGCGATTTACTTGAAGTGGAAACTCAAGAGTCATCTGGCTGTATGGGTTCAAGATCTCTGGCCGGAGAGCTTGAGTGCGACCGGGTTCATCAAGAACAAAACTATATTGCGTGTTGTGGGCTGGCTGGTGAAAGGTATTTACGCCTTCGTCGATACGCTTCTGGTTCAGTCGAGGGCATTTCGAGAGCCGGTCGCCCGTTATGCCAATCCTGACAAGGTTGTGTATCACCCCAACTCCTATCAGGACGTGCCACMGAGTCTGGTAGAGACCCGGATTCCTGCACCCTTGCTCGCGGAGCTCGACAATAATTTCTGTCTTGTCTTTGCCGGAAACCTGGGGACCGCACAGTCGGTCGAAACCCTCGTTGAGGTAGCTGACAAGCTTCGCCATTTGTCGGAACTCAGGATTGTGTTGGTCGGAAGCGGCAGTATGTCGAGCTGGATTGAAACCCAGAAGAAATCCCGAGGTTTGGACAACCTTGTTCTTGCCGGACGCTTTGCGGCMACTGAAATGCCGCATTTTTTCAGTCGCGCCGCGGGATTATTGGTGACGTTGAAGCAGGATGAGGCGTTCTCCTATAC
>NZ_JBFULI010000047.1:0-49856 GCF_056400405.1 Pseudomonas sp. P5_B3
GAACCCGGTTATTGGCTGTTCTCCAGCGCCGCCGATCACTGGAGCTTGCAAGAAATGCGACTAACGAAAGTCAACTCGCTGCAGAAAGTGGTGATTGGCCAGATTCATGTACAGGGTTCCGAACGCCCTCCAGTGAAGGTGTTTTGGAACAAGGGCAAAATCACCATGGGGTTCCGGTCGAGCTACCTGCAAGACGACCCAGTTAACTCAACGGTGCTGGAAAACGTGCCGCTGGGTGCACTGTTCAAAATCAACATTCACGCGAATGCAAACGGTGCCGTTTCGGTGTCGGCGAGTTGCAACGGCGCCAAATCCACTTCCGCAATCATGCGTCTCGACAGTACCTGGGACACGAAAACGCTCGCCTTCCACGGTGGCGTTTACAACCAGATCGATTACTCCGAAACGACCGACCCTGAAGACGCCTCGATCTGCATCATCAGCGACCTATCAATTACTCACGGCTGATGAACCCACATCCCTACAGCCAGTGCGGACGAATCTCCGGCTTATACCGGCCACCTGCATTGTTCAGCTCACCCAACACGGAGGATTGGCAGCCATGTACCAGTAAGCGATTCACCCGCGTGGCGCGGCAAGCCTGAAGGCTGCGTCCAACACCTGGCAGGCAGCGGACAGTAGGTCGTCGATGTCACCGCGCATCGGCCGGGATTCCGGTAGGCCACCCTCGCGCAGAAGACAACTCGATGCTGCACACCCAGGCCGTCGCCAGCAGCGGGCCTGGGCAACTCTCTCCCGACACCACCCGCATGCACTCCCCTCCGCGCCCAACGGCAACCAGCGGAATGGATGAGTGCAGCCGGGTTTTGTTGGATCAACACCCGCCACTCTTGGAGGCGACCATGGCAACCAGCTATGCAGACAGTGCTCAGGCCCGAGAGTGGGACAGGCGCCACGACGCTTGGGGGCGCGAGAAGAAATCGAATCCCGAAGAATTCCACGACTACGAAGCTGCCGAGCAGATCCGCACTCAAGCGTTGGCCGATCGGGAAGCGCGCTTGCTGCAAGAGCGAAAGAGCCTCAAGCGGCGCATCGGCCTGGCCATGGCAAAAATGGAAATGGTCTGCCCACCCAGCGGAGGCGCACATGAACGTTGAGCAACGCAATCACCAGACGGCGACTACCTGGATCGAGGGCGAGATCGACAACATGATCCGCGACCTCGGCAAACCCAACGCCAGCTCAGCGGCGACATCGGCCATCACCCTGGCCTTCCTGCTGCGCGTCATCACTGAAGGCGAGCACCGGCACTACAGGGCGCGCATTGACCAGATCTACGCCACCTACAACGCATCGATCAAGCAGGGAGTCGCAGCATGACCATCATCGCCCGCAACGCCAAAGCAATGACCGAAGCCCTGCACCGACAGGGCTTTTTTCTGGTCGCTGATCTGCCAACCCGCATCAAGATCCAGTCTCGGCGCGGGATGCTCATCGCGCGGCTGTCATGACTCAGCGACAGCGGGCAAGGCGCCTGCTCATCTGGCGCGGTTCCTTTCCCGCCATCACCGTCTTCGCTTTCCTGATGCTGCTCAGCGCCCTTGCTGATTGCGTCACTCAATAACCCCCACACCCTTCAAKGCTGCGCACCGCGCGGCAAGGAGTTGTCATGTCCGCAAATACTAAACAAGCACTCGCACAAGAATCGCTCGAAATGAGCGAAACCGACGACGCACAAACACCTGTAGTCGCTGCGGTTGCCGTCACCGACATCGCTGAATATCGGCCGCACGAGGAGCAGATCGTTCGTCTGGAGACCACTTACGGAAAGCTGGTCGTTGATTGCTCGACCAGCGAAGGCTTGGCGAATGCGAAGGAAGTTCGCGTCGATATCCGCGACGTGCGCTATGCCCTGGCGAACACCACCAAGACGGCGCTGATTCCCTATCAGCAGAAGGTCAAGGATGCCCAGGCTCGCGTCAATCAGGTTAAGGAATTCGGCGAGGTGCTGAAGGATCGAGTCTTGGCGATAGAGGTGCCTGTTGACGAAGCAATCAAGGCCGAAGAAAAGCGTGTAGCTGACGCCAAGGCCGAGCGCGAGCGTGTCGAAGCTGAACGTGTCGAAGCCATCCGGGTGAAGATAACCCGCTTCAGTTCCGTCGCTGCCGCATACGCAAGCCGTAGCGCTGCAGATGTCGCAAGCATTCTGCAAGGCGTCAAGGAATCGGTGATCCTGCCCGAAGAATATGCCGAGTTCGAAGCTGAAGGCACCATCGCTCGCGACAACGCCATTGATCAGCTTGAAACGTTACACAAATCTGCCGTTGAACGAGAAGAGGCTGCCGCCAAGCTGCTGGCCCAGCAGAAGGAACTCGACGAGCTGCGCGAGAAGCGGCGCATTGCCGACGCGGAAGCAGAGGAGTTGCGCAAGCAACGCGCCGAAGAAGACCGCAAGCGCTTGAAGCAACAGCAGGACGAGCTGGACCAGCAGCGCCGCGACATGGAAGCACAGCAACGCCAACAGCGTGAACGCGACGCACAGTATCAACGTGACCAGGAAGAACTGGCCCGCCTGCGTGCCCTAGCTGCTGCACCCGCTCCAACCACTTCAGTAGCTGTGCCCGTGGTTACAGAGAAGGTCGAGGTCTCACATGTCAGCGCACATGCGATCGCCGCTGAATCCGACGATGTGACTACGACCGCGCCATCGGTTGACGACATTGTCGAGGTTGTAGCCCTGGGCTTCGACGTGGACCTCGACACTGCTCGCGCCTGGCTTCGCGCCATCCGCTTCTAACCACCCTTTCCATCAAAAGGGCCGGACCAATCCTTGTCGGCCACGGAGAGCGCAATGACCGATTCAGACACCCAAGCACCAACCGGCCTTGCCACGTACCACGATCCATCGCACAACGCGGCAGCGCTCATTCTCGATCCAGGCACCATGAAGTCGATGAGTGACCTCGCGCTGATGATGTCGAAGGGCGTGACAACAGTCCCCAAGCATCTGAAGGGCAATCAAGCTGACTGCATGGCGGTGGTGCTACAAGCAATGCAGTGGCAGATGAACCCATTCGCTGTTGCGCAGAAGACGTTCATCGTCAACGGCGGTGCATTGAGCTATGAGGCGCAGCTCGTCAACGCAGTGATCACCGCCAAGGCGCCAGTCAAAGGCCGCTTGAACTTCGAATGGTTCGGCACCTGGGAAAACGTCATCGGGAAGATGCGCGAAGTCACCAGCAAGACCAAGAAGGACGAGGACACTGGCGAGTTCAAGAAATACCGTGTTCCAGCCTGGAGCTTTGACGATGAGAGAGGTCTCGGGATCAGGGTCTGGGCAACCTTCAAAGGCGAAGACGAGCCGCGCATTCTGGAACTTCTGCTTACCCAGGTCCGCACGCGGAACTCGACGCTTTGGGCGGAGGACCCCAAGCAGCAGATCGCCTACTTGGTGACTAAAAAATGGGCCCGTCTCTTCTGCCCTGACGTCATCCTTGGCGTCTATACACCCGATGAATTCGAAGACTCGTACGGTGGAGAAATCGATATCACCCCTGCGAAGCAGGCTTCAAACACCGCTGCCGCTGCCGGTGTGTCGTTCGGCCCGAAATCCCCGTCGCCGGAAATCGACGGAGTATTCGCAGACCTTTTGGTCGTCGCAAAGCGGCAGGACATCGAAGCCTATGCGACAGCTTGGGCAGGTCTCAAGCCTAAGCAGCGCGCAGCGATCGGCCTGGAGTGCCACGAAGCACTCAAGAACATGGCGGCAACCGTTGATGGCGACTTTACCGATATGACTGGCACCAACGACGACCTGTCTCAGGCCGAGGAAGCGGCGTAATGAGAGCGGAACTTCAGGGCACTGAAAAGTGGCATGCAGACCGATCTGGCCGAGTGACAGCCAGCCGATTTAAAGATGTGATTGCTTGGGGGAAGCCTGACAAAAATGGAAAGCGCGAGCCTATGGGCGCGCGTACCTCATACATGCGCGAACTGTGCTTCGAGCGATTGGCAAAGAAGTCCAAGCACAACGTCAGCAGCGCTTCCATTAAGTGGGGCCACACCGAAGAACAGAAGGCTCAGGACGCCTACGAGATGTTGACCGGCAACATCGTCATACCGTCAGAGTTCATCGTCCACCCGAAGTACGACTGGCTCGGCTGTTCACCAGACGGCCTAATCAACGATGACGGTGGAACCGAGTCAAAGTGCCCCTTCAATGAGGCAATACACGTCAAGACTTGGCTCGAAGGCATGCCCGAGGAACACATGCCGCAGGTCCAAGGCTGCATGTTCGTTACGGGGCGGAAATGGTGGGATTTTCTGTCGTTCGATTCTCGTCAAGATGAAGAGTGTCAGCTCTATGTCGAGACCATTTACCGCGACGAGGAGTACATCGCCAACCTGCACAAAGAGCTAGTCCAGTTCAATCTGGAGCTGAATCGCATGGTTGATGAGGTCGCGGATAAAGCGCGGGCGCAAGCCCATAGATTAGGAGCTTGATCATGATCAGCAACCACCTCAACCTCATCGAACAGCAGCGGCAGAGCGCCGAATCAATCAACGACCGGGTCGCCCAGTACCTGGCAGCCGGCGGGCAGATCGCCCAACTGAAAAGCCCGCCGCGCAATCTACTACCGCCACCCCGCTCTCAGAAAATAGACCCTGAAACGGTCCTCAAGCGCAAACCCAAGGGCTTGAATTGGGCACAGCGCCAGACGCTTCGCAAAATGGCGGACTCAATATGAGCAGACGCAAACCCAACAACATGCGGGCCCGAATCGAGCGTTCCTGCCGGGCACTGCTCAGCACCAACCACGTCGCGGTGGTGAACATCGATCCCAGCGGCCGCCAGGGCATGATCAACTGGAGGAGCTGCAAGAACATTCCGCCCGGCCAACGCCTCGCCGACGCGGTCTGCGACTTTGCCCACCGCTGGACGATCTATCTCAGCGTCCAGTGTCGCGATCAACGAGGGCACCGCTACACTAAATCAGTAGAGGTTGCTCCCCAAGGCAACTATCTGGCCGCGCACCTCGAAGACGTGATCGAGGAAACCTACAAAGACCTGGTTGCCGAGAGCAATCCGAATCATCGGGTCGCTTCGGGCTGGATCGCCATTCCCGCCGAAATATCGCTGACTGAAGAGCAGGCCGCCCGGGTGTTCGACGCCGTGGGTGTCTGGAATCAGCAGAGGGCAGCATGAGACTCATCAGCAACCAGGTGCGCCAGCGCCGACGACAGACATGGCTGGATCTACCGGCCCACGGAATTGTAGAGGCGGACCATGGCCGAGGACGTGCAGGAGCCGACGGCGGAAGCCATCAAACAGCGCAAGAAGCGCGAGAAGAAAGCGGCGGACGATGCAGCGAAAGGAATCGGTCGCTTCAAGGTTGAGGTGGCCGGTGTGTTTATGTCGGACCTCAAGCGCCTGATGAAGGAACACGGCTTCAACAACCAGCAGGAGGTGTATCAGAACCTGCTGCGCAATGTCATCGCTGCCGACTACGATACCGCCGCGCGGATGCTTCAGTGTGTCACAACACCTTATGTAGTTAGCGAAAAGGTGTCACGGGCATTCAATGCAGCATGCCGCCAGCAACTCGAAGACGACCCCGGCGACCCGGAAGACGAAATCGAACGCCCCGCATAACCAACCCTATCTGCTGCATCCAGCCCCGGAGGGCAACAATGAAAACCGAATACTAAGAAGGGACACTATTATATTCAACCCGCGAAAGTCGACCTATGTCATTCCAAATAGGCTGATAATTCAAATAGTCCATTTGACAATAAGCGAAGAAGTTAATTTCTTCTAGTAGTTCCCTTACCCAGCAGTGATGCTCAGAAAATGTCGCAAACAACAAATAAACAGTAAGGGTCTCGCTTGACAAGTTTGATGATATAGAAATATGAGCAAATTTTTTCGCATCATCTGAAACGTCAGCCTCACAAACAAAATCGATAATATTTGAGAGAGAGTGAATAAACTTATCGAACACGTGCGCCCCATCACCGTGCCATTTATCGAATTGCAGCAGCCATGTATTTCCGTCAGCGGTATTAACATCCCAACCATTGGAAAAACTATCAGCCCCGGTGCGAAAAGCGCTCTCCCCCACAATCCCTGATCTCGAATCCCAAACTACGGAGTTCGCTTGCGAAACACACATCGATAGTAACTGAAAAAAATTATTATCAAACTGCTGCCTTGCATTATGTTTATTCTGACGCTTAAGTGCTTTAGCTGATGCTTTTAGCTCCTTGGTCGAACGTGACAACTCCTTGCTCTGCAAAACAATTGTATGCAGCAGAGCAAGCAAACCTATTATCGAAAATAGCGGATTAAGAATCCCTCCAACAAAATCCCCAAATTGCCCCCAAGACTCTTGCGAGTCTGATGGATCAATCCCAAACATTGAGATGAAGGCAACAATTAGGAGGACTGCAGTAACCAATGCCGTAACTACAACAGCAAGCAACCATTGAGGCAAACCGCGTAGCTTCTTCAAATCCTGCATCCATTCCAATTTTTTATAGATTTTATGGACAAACCGCTAATACGGCAATCGACTAAGCAGGCCGATTTCGAGATTGGTGCGTCATTTTCGCACCAATTACGCCCCTACCCCAACTTCAACGAATCACGCCAGCCGGCGAGGCAGGCGTCTGTCTGGAGATTGCCAATGAGCATTCCCGCAAATGCTTTGAGTGACGAAGAGTGCCTGCACTATGCCGCGCTTGATCCGGCGGCCGCCGTCGAACTGACTCGCCGCTTGGCAGCGCAAAGCATCGACCCTAGCGCTGAGCGCGAGGAGCTGCGCGAAGACATCCGCCGCCTGGAAAGCCAAGCGAGTGATGACGAAGACGAGCTGGAGAATCTTCGGGATAACGCGAGCGAGGCCTGCACCTGGATTAAGCGAGCAATGGACCCGGAAGACCGGGAGCTTTCACTGAATGCGCTACTTCAAAAAGCGCTCGACTGCCTGGAGTAAAACCATGAGCACATTTGCCGTTTTCGGAATGAATGAGCACTTCGCCCGCGAAGAGGCGAAGCGTAAAGTTCGCGACTTCAAGATTGAGAAAGGTCAGCGAATCGAGCTATCCATGAGCCAGTGGCTCCAGGCTGTCGAGGATCGCGTGATCAAGATCATGGACGGCAAACGGGTCGCCCAACTCAGCAGCATGTTTGATGCGCCCCAGTACGCCGCCGAGTATGCGGAGCGCATCCGTAAGCTGGGGCGGTGCCGCGACGTGATCATCAGGGCGAAGGTCAAGCTGCCGCAGAGCGATGCAAAGCGGAAGTCGGCGACCAAGCTGTCGTGGATGGACTACTCGCCTGAATTGACAGCGGCTGCCTGACACCCCATCAAATACTTCGATGAACACTGGCGTCAGAATCAAAAACCGCTTTTCCGTTCTCGATCTTCAAGGCTCCACTTGTCGGGATCATCTCCAACCGAAAGCTTTATCCTCACATCGTAGCTGCATATAAAACGAGCTCGGTCTTCAGTCAGGTTGTTGTGACTGGCAATTGCCCGTGTTGAGCGATATTTATCGCCACCTGAAGCTCTCTCCTTGACCATCCATTTGTGCACCCGACAGGCGTCTCGCTTGACTCCTATCAAGGCGAAGAGAACCTGCATTCCATAAAGTGCCAGTCCGGCGGCCGCGCCGCCAAAAGACGTCGAGATGATGTCATTAATCAGTCCCTGATCCATTCGAAACCCTCAGAAATTAGTCATCCGAATATACCGGCGAGGTGTCACTGTGCCCATCACTTACGGAAGCGTTTGCAGCGGCATCGAGGCCGCGACCATGGCCTGGCATCCGCTCGGAATGCGCGCTGCCTGGTTCGCCGAGATCGAAGCCTTCCCCAGCGCGGTGCTGGCCCACCACTACCCCACCACGCCGAACCTCGGCGACATGACCAAGCTCGGTGCCCAGGTATTGGTCGGCAAGATTCCGGCGCCCGACATCCTCGTCGGCGGAACCCCATGCCAAGCCTTCAGCGTCGCCGGTATGCGCGAAGGTCTGGCCGACCCGCGCGGCGCCCTCACCATCAAATACGTGGAGCTCGCAGATGCAGTTGACTATGTTCGCGCCAGCCAACGAAAGCCCCCCTGCGTCATCGTCTGGGAAAACGTCCCCGGTGTCCTCAGCGACAAAGGGAACGCCTTCGGATGCTTTCTTGGCGCGCTTGCTGGGGAAGACTGCGAACTGCAGCCTTCAGGGAAAAGGTGGCCGGACGCTGGTTGTGTGTATGGACCCAAAAGAACAATCGCGTGGCGGGTCCTGGACGCCCAATATTTCGGCCTGGCCCAACGACGCCGTCGTGTGTTCGTTGTCGCGAGTGCTCGAGACGGATTCGATCCCATCGAGGTACTTTTTGAGCGAGAGGGCACTCGCAGGGATTGCCCGCCGGGATGGGAAACGAAGCAGGAACTTCATCCTACTCTCACGGCACAAGGGGGAGGCTCTCTCGATGACCGAGAGGCATATGTACTGGAGCCGTCAGGAGTGCGACGTACTACACCAGTCGAATGGGAGCGGTGCCAAGGATTCCCTGATGATTACACGATGATCCCTTGGCGCGGCAAACCAGACAGCGAATGCCCGGATGGCCCGCGCTACAAATCCTTAGGAAATAGCAAGGCTGTGCCTGTTGTTAAATGGATAGGGATATGCTTGATAAAAGCGCTATCTTTTGGATTAATCTAGTCCACAGGATCCTTAGCTACTCTAATAGTAGAAGCCTTTAAATCTCCTTCTCCAATTGCGGCCTTTATCGCTGCGTCTTGCATACTAGCATAGACTTTCTTAAGCCTGAAAAAATTGGCATTAATCAAATCATTTGCCCGCATCTTTTGTTCAATATCACTAGGAGAAATATGAACAAAATTATTTGCAGTACTTTGAATACGAGAGCATAGCACACTCGCTTTTCCATCTAATCGCGCTGCACATGATGCAGCAGCTGCAGCAAGAGCTCTAGCTGCGGAAAACAATTCCTCCCCTTGTAGATTAGCATTATCAAATCTACTAATTGCCGCATATAAGCTTGCCATTGGCTCAGCCCTATACTCTAGCAACTTCAAAGCGGTCTCTGACTTCAACAACGACAATTGAACATCAATTTGTGCCTTAGCAGCGTCTGCCGCATAATTGCCAGCCACTAACGCCCCTAAACAGGATCCTATAACACCTATCAACCCTGCAATTACCGCAGCCCCAAGCCCTTCATTAGCTTTCATTTTATTCGCTCCAGATAGAATCCCCAGTGCATTGCAATTGTACACCGCACTAGTTAAACTTTCGCGGATGAACTCTATGCCAGGAAAAGTATGGTTCAGATGCAACTCCCCAAGCAGTACAAAGGTTACCCACAAGGCTATCGATTACAGCTTTAAGTTCAGCCATAGGTTTGGCATGTTTCGCTGCTTGAATGATTCCCTTATCATCTATGTAGATGTAGCCATTTTCGAATAACCGGTCGCAGCCAAGTAAACATATTGGCATCACGTTGGCGAGATCTTTTTTAATTTCGGGAGTGCAAGAATGCCGTTTCCGAATGTGCCCGATGACCAATATATCCACTGGTAGCAGGCGATTACACACTGCACAAGCTTCAACCTTCTTCTTCCCCAACAAAATGGTTCGAAGCAGATCCTGCTCCTTCCTTCGGCGAGTGGATGAGGGAATATCTAGATCATCACCCAGGTGTAAAAATGCATTCCTAGCTGCGATGGCGTCTGCATCGCTGGGGGCAGTAACACCAATACCCGATGCTAAATCTAGCTCGTCTAGAATGGCTTCACTCATGTCCGCAGGAAGAACATTAAAGTTTTGGACGACATAATTTTCAGCATATTCGGCAGCAAAATTAAACCGTCCAATATCAATCTCGACAGATTCAAGATCGGTCAGAAAGTAGGTGTACTCCCAAGTGGCACCTTCATCATTAACCCCCCATAGCGCTATTGCTAGTGCTGGAGCATGCATTTTATAGGCAACGGTTGCCTTGAAGAAAAAACGCTTTTCCTGATAAAGCAGTACGGTGTCACCGATTGATATCCGCTCCCATTTCTTTGCATTAATGTTTTTCCCCCCTGGTGTAACCCCCCACACGGCTACCCCTTCGGGAAATGCCTTAAGAAACCTATCCCGATCTTGAAGAGGTACGTGCGGTAAAATCTGACTAGTAGGTACTACTGTACTGATAGTCTTTTCGAAATTTTTCCGTGCGTCAGCACGACCACATGGTTGAAGAATCAGCTGCATACTAATCCCTTAGAGTTCATCATATTTTTTGGCGTTTCCCTGTGCCTTTTCAGCAGGATACTTCGCCTCATTCTTATCGATTTTGTTTAAAATTGCCTGCTGCAGATCTATCCCCAAGATATCAGCAAACTCAATCAGATAAATCGCCACGTCAGCGACCTCATCAGCAATTTGGTGCTTCGCCGAAATCGCATGCTCAACACTCTCTTCCGGGCTTTTCCACTGGAAATGTTCCAGCAGCTCACTGGCCTCGAGGCTGACAGATATGGCCAGATTTTTAGGGTTATGGAACTGCATCCAATCCCTAGCATCTCGAAAATCTCGAATACGTTGTTGAATACGCTCTAAATCCACGATCCGATCCTCAATTTGCATAGTGCCATCACATCATACCAAGGTACCTGATGCCATGGCTGCTTACCCCCCCCTTCCCCCTTTGCAAGTCAGCCGCTATAGCGGCAAGGACGAGGTCATGCCTGAAGAAAAAGTGGTGATGTACGAATCCCCGGAAGCTGCCAGCATTCAAACYGTCACCGGCTGGGTCGGCGCAGATGGTCGCTTCTGGGGTAACGATGAGCACATGGCACGGTATTGCGGTGCAACCCATCGCCGCTGCGAGAAAAATCCAGACCACCCAATCTACGAAGTGCGCAGTTGCTGCGAGCAGTGCCACTCCGACAGCCGAGCCAAAGCATTCGCGGCCATGCCAACCAAAGACTGGGAAGGCGAACCGCTGGTGGACTTCGACGGCGAAAACTACTTCTTCGACGCGGACAGCCTGCGAGAATACATCCTCGATGGCGACGTGATCCTGTCTGACCTACGCCTGTGCATCTGCGAGCCGAACATGCCGCGCGAGATCGACCCGTCGGACGTCTTCTGTGATGACCTTCCAGAGGACGGCGAGATACGTGACGAACAGCTGGTGGCCGCGTTCGACTTGCTCAACGAGATGATTCGCAAATCTGAGCCAATGTCGTGGTCGCAAGGCAAGTTCGCCGCGGTGTTGCCTCAATCTTTCTTCGATGAAATCGCCGCTGAGCAGTTAACCCCATGATCTTCGCCGCGCTCTACGTGCTCTGGCTCATCTACAAGGGGCCGCGCCGGTAAGGGTTCACCCCGCCAGTCACCTCAGGGGAGAGAGCGTGTACGCAACTGGCGAGGCGAACCAATAAACCGTAGCTCACCTTCAAAGTGCGCCTGACGCCCTTCATCTGATTTCCACACCCCCCTACCAGCCTGCCGGTGAACGACGGGCAGCGGAGGCTTTCGCCTAAGGAATCCGGCCATGGGTAACGCAACAGCAGCAAAGGTTTCAAGCATCCCGCCGAGGTTCATCCGGTTCATGGATGCACCAGGCTATCTCGGCATGTGCCGGGACGAATTCAACAAAACGGTCAGGCCGAACGTTCGTGAATTCCCTATCGGGAAACAGGGCGTCGCGTTTGATCGTATCGAGCTCGACGAATGGGCAGACGCCTACATCGAGAGCAAGTCGATTGATAAGACCGTGAATCAGGACAACAATCGCCCTCGCAGCGAGCGCCAGGGTGAAGCCAAAGGAGGTAAACCATGGCGAGAAAAGCGATCTCCGGTCTCTACCAGAAAGGTGGAGTCTGGCAAATCGACAAAGTTTTCCGAGGCGAGCGCCTTCGAGAGAGCACTGGAACTGGTGACCGGCAAGAGGCCGAGCAGTATCTGATTCACCGGCTGGAACAGCTTCGGCAGCAGAAGGTGTACGGCGTGCGCCGCACCAGAACCTGGGAAGAAGCGGCGACAAGGTTTCTGATCGAGAGCAAGGACCAGCCCTCGATCAAGTTGACGGCGCTGCACCTGAAGCAGCTCCATCCGTACCTCAAGGACCTGCCGTTGACGCACATCGATGACCAGGCGCTTGAACCATTCGTGAGGGATCGTTTGAAGGGAATGGTGTTGCCGGACGGGAAGCAGTTGAAGCCGGTGGCACCTAGGACGATCAACATCTCGATCGAGCGGGTAATACGGGTTCTATCGCTTTGTGCAAGGAAGTGGCGGGATGAAGAGCGCAGGCCCTGGCTTGATTCGGTACCAATGCTGACCAAGCTGGATCTGAAGAAAAAGGTTCGTGAGCCCTACCCAATGACATGGGAAGAGCAATCAATCCTTTTCGGAGAGTTGCCGGCGCATCTGCAAACGATGGCCCTGTTCAAGGTGAACACAGGTTGCCGCGAGCAGGAGGTCTGCAAATTGAGGTGGGACTGGGAAATCTCGGTACCGGAACTTGGCACCAGCGTGTTCCTGATCCCCTCCGACTTTGGCGGCCGAAACGAGCGGTCAGGTGTGAAAAATGGCGATGAGCGACTGGTTGTTCTGAACAGCGTGGCGAAATCGATCATCGACAAGCAGCGCGGCCTGAGCAAGGACTGGGTTTTTCCGTACAACGGCAACGCGATGCACCGGATGAACGACTCAGCCTGGAAGAAGGCGCGGGTGAGAGCGGCGAAACTCTGGCAGGAGGAAAACCTTCGCCCCGCTCACCCAGGGTACACATCCATCAGGGTGCATGACTTGAAACACACGTTTGGCCGTCGCCTTCGGGCGGCAGGTGTCACACAGGAAGATCGAAAGGCCTTGCTGGGACACAAGAACGGCAGCATCACCAGTCACTACTCGGGTGCTGAGCTCGGGCATCTGATTGAGGCTGCAAATAGGGTATCAGCAACTGACTCGCGGGGGCCGGTGCTGACGATCTTGAAGAGGAAAACTGGATGAAGTCCCGAAAAACTCCCCACCAATGAAAAAGCCCAACTGGCTAGAGTTGGGCTAAGTCATTGAAAAATATGGTCGGGACGGAGTGATTCGAACACTCGACCCCTAGCACCCCATGCTAGTGCGCTACCGGACTGCGCTACGCCCCGACTAGGCGTGAAACTCATCCCTCATCTCGAGGAACGGTCAAGAATATATCGCAAGCTTTTGAAAACTGGAAGTATTTAAAAGCGAGAATTTATTTCTTGAGTACCACCAGAACATCTTCGAGCTCGGCGATCATCTGGCGGATCATTTGTTTGTATTGGGTAGTATCGTCTTTGGCTTCATCACCGGACAAACGCAGGCGCGCTCCGCCGATGGTGAACCCCTGATCGTAAAGAAGCGCGCGGATCTGCCGGATCATCAGCACGTCCTGGCGCTGATAATACCGGCGGTTTCCGCGGCGTTTGACAGGGTTGAGTTGAGGAAACTCCTGCTCCCAGTAGCGCAGCACGTGTGGTTTTACCGCACACAGCTCGCTGACTTCACCAATGGTGAAGTAGCGTTTGCCCGGGATGACGGGGAGCTCGTCGTTATGACTTGGTTCCAGCATAAGCCTCAACTCGGGCCTTCAACTTCTGCCCTGGACGAAAGGTGACCACACGGCGAGCCGTGATCGGGATTTCTTCCCCCGTTTTCGGATTGCGGCCAGGCCGCTGGCGTTTGTCCCGAAGGTCGAAATTGCCGAAACCGGACAATTTGACTTGTTCGTTGTCTTCAAGAGCGTGCCTGATTTCTTCAAAAAACAGTTCGACCAATTCCTTGGCCTCCCGTTTGTTCAGGCCCAGCTCTTCATACAGACGTTCCGCCATCTCAGCTTTCGTCAGAGCCCCCATACGTCACTTCCTTAACGTGGCGTTCAACCTTTGTTCGAGCGAGGTGAGGATGTTTTGCGTTGCGGTATTCACCTCATCGTCATTAAGAGTGCGCGATGGATGCTGCCAGGTCAAGCCGACTGCGAGGCTTTTTCTATCAGGATCAATGCCTTTACCCTGATACACGTCAAATAGCCTGAGGTCTGTCAGCCATTCGCCTGCATTTTCACGGATTACATCCAGTACGGCCGTGGCTGCAACGTCTTTGTGTGCAATCAGTGCAAGGTCACGACGCACTTCAGGAAAGCGCGATAACTCGTGGAATTCAGGCATTTTGCCCGACGCCACTTCCGCCAGAACCAGCTCGAAGACGAACACCGGACGGTCGAGACCGAGGGTTTTCGACAATTCAGGGTGGATCGCGCCAATGAAGCCGACCAGACGACCGTCACGCTCGATGCGCGCGGTTTGACCCGGGTGCAGCGCTGGGTGCTTGCCCGGCACGAAAGTGAACGCATCCAGGGCACCGGCGAAGCCCAGCACCGCTTCCACGTCTGCCTTGACGTCGAAGAAGTCGACGGTATCGCGACCCTGCGCCCAGCCTTCCGGCAGGCGACTGCCGCAAATAACACCGGCCAACATCGGCTCTTGCTTCAGACCTTCGAGCTGACCAACGAAACGCAAGCCGCTTTCGAACAGACGCACGCGATCCTGCTGACGGTTCAGGTTGTGCTGAAGCGCCTTGACCAGACCTGGCCACAGCGACGAACGCATGGCGGCCATGTCATTGGAGATCGGATTGGCGAGCAGCAACGGCTCAACACCCGGATTAAACAGTTCGAACTGTTTCGGATCGATGAAGCTGTAGGTAATGGCTTCCTGATATCCACGGGCAACCAGCAGGCGACGCAGTTCAGGCAGGTCGCTACGGGCTTCTGCCTTGGCTTGCGGCGCCAGACGCGCTTGCGGATAACGAACCGGCAAACGGTTGTAGCCGTACAGGCGCGCCAACTCTTCGATCAGGTCGACTTCCAGGCTGATATCGAAGCGATGGCTTGGCACTTCTACACGCCACTGCCCTGCCCCGTCGGCAGTAATGGTCAGGCCCAAGGCATTGAGCAGACGCTCCACTTCAGCCGAATCCATTTCCATACCCAGCATCTGGGTAATGCGCTGGGCACGCAGGGTGACCGGAGCAATTTTCGGCAGGTGCTGTTCGCTGACGGTTTCGATGATCGGACCCGCTTCACCACCGGTGATGTCCAGCAGCAAGCCGGTCGCGCGCTCCATGGCTTCGCGGGCCAGTTGCCAGTCCACACCACGCTCATAGCGATGCGATGCATCGGTGTGCAGGCCATAGGAACGGGCCTTGCCTGCTACGGCGATCTGGTCGAAGAAGGCGCTTTCCAGGAACACATCACGTGTGGTCGCGGAAACACCACTGTGCTCGCCACCCATGACACCGGCAATCGCCAGTGCTCGGGAATGGTCGGCAATCACCAGCGTATCGCTACGCAGGGTGACTTCCTGACCGTCGAGCAGTACCAGCTTCTCGCCGTCTTCGGCCATGCGCACACGGATGCCACCGTTGATTTCGGCGAGATCGAAGGCGTGCAGCGGCTGACCCAGCTCCAGCATCACGTAGTTGGTGATGTCGACGGCAGCATCGATGCTGCGCACATCGGCACGACGCAGGCGCTCAACCATCCACAGCGGCGTAGGCCTGGACAGGTCGACGTTACGAATCACACGCCCTAGATAACGTGGGCACGCGGCCGGCGCCAGCACTTCTACCGAACGCACTTCGTCGTGGGCGGCAGGCACCGAAGCCACCACCGGACGAACCACCGGAGCGGCGTACAGTGCGCCGACTTCACGGGCCAGACCGGCCAGGGACAGGCAGTCACCACGGTTCGGGGTCAGATCGACCTCGATGCTGGCGTCTTCCAGGTCCAGATAAACGCGGAAATCCTTACCTACCGGCGCATCGGCCGGCAGCTCCATCAGACCGTCATTACCTTCACCGACCTGCAGCTCGGATTGCGAGCACAGCATGCCGTTGGACTCAACGCCACGCAGCTTGGCCTTCTTGATCTTGAAGTCGCCTGGCAGTTCGRCGCCGATCATGGCGAAAGGAATCTTCAGGCCCGGGCGCACGTTTGGCGCACCGCAAACAACCTGGAAGGTTTCCGAACCATTGCTGACCTGGCACACGCGCAGTTTGTCGGCGTCCGGGTGCTGCTCGGTGCTCAGCACCTCGCCAACCACCACGCCACTGAAAACACCGGCGGCCGGCGTAACGCTATCGACCTCAAGACCGGCCATCGACAGACGAGCAACCAGCTCGTCGCGACTTACCTGCGGGCTAACCCAGCCACGCAGCCATTGTTCACTGAATTTCATCCTGCTCTCCTAAGAATTCGTTACGACTAGCGAAATTGCGCGAGGAACCGCAAGTCGTTGTCGAAGAACAGACGCAAGTCGTTCACGCCGTAACGCAGCATGGCCAGACGCTCGACACCCATGCCGAAGGCAAAGCCCGAGAACTCTTCCGGGTCGATCCCGGACATGCGCAGCACGTTCGGGTGCACCATGCCGCAGCCCATCACTTCCAGCCAGCCGGTCTGCTTGCAGACGCGGCAGCCTTTACCGCTGCACATCACGCACTCCATGTCGACTTCGGCGGATGGCTCGGTGAACGGGAAGTAGGAAGGACGGAAACGCACCGCCAGTTCCTTTTCGAAGAACACCCGCAGGAACTCTTCGATGGTGCCTTTGAGGTCGGCGAAATTGATGTCGCGATCGATCAGCAGGCCTTCGACCTGGTGGAACATCGGCGAGTGGGTGATATCGGAGTCGCTGCGATATACACGGCCTGGGCAGACGATGCGGATCGGCGGCTGTTTCGACTCCATGGTGCGGACCTGTACCGGCGAGGTATGGGTGCGCAACAGCATGTTCGCATTGAAATAGAAGGTGTCATGCATCGACCGGGCCGGGTGGTGGCCTGGGATGTTGAGCGCTTCGAAGTTGTGATAGTCGTCTTCGACCTCAGGGCCTTCGGCAATGCCGTAGCCAATACGGGTGAAGAACTGTTCGACGCGTTCCAGAGTACGGGTAACCGGATGCAGACCACCGGAGGTCTGACCACGGCCAGGCAGGGTCACGTCAATGGACTCGGCAGAGAGTTTGGCAGCCAGGTCGGCTTCTTCAAACAATGCCTTGCGCGCATTAAGGACCTCTGTGACACGCTCCTTGGCAACGTTGATCAGCGCACCGACCTGCGGACGCTCTTCTGCCGGCAAATTCCCCAGGGTCTTCATCACCTGAGTCAATTCACCCTTCTTGCCAAGGTAGTGAACCCGGATTTGCTCCAGGGCATTGATATCTTCAGCGCTTTGCACAGCCTCTAGAGCTTGAGAGACGAGCGCGTCCAGGTTTTCCATGTACAGACTCCAGATACAAAATAGGGGAAGAGCTTGAAGGCTCTTCCCCTATTTATGACGTTTAACACCTGACCCCACAGATGCGAGGCCGGGTGACTGTCGGGGGTACTTAAGCCAAGGTGGCTTTAGCTTTCTCGACAATCGCAGCAAACGCCGCTTTTTCGTTCACTGCCAGATCAGCCAGAACCTTACGGTCGATCTCGATGGACGCTTTTTTCAGGCCGGCGATGAAACGGCTGTAGGACAGACCGTTGATACGAGCACCAGCGTTGATACGAGCGATCCACAGAGCGCGGAACTGACGTTTTTTCTGACGACGGTCACGGTAGGCGTATTGGCCTGCCTTGATTACCGCTTGCTTGGCAACACGGAATACGCGCGAGCGTGCGCCGTAGTAGCCTTTAGCAAGTTTCAGAATTTTTTTGTGACGCTTACGGGCAATGACGCCACGCTTTACACGAGCCATGAGTTACTTCCTCTATTCTTGACTAAAATTAACGAAGGCGCAGCATGCGCTCGACTTTTGCCACGTCAGACGGATGCAGCAAGCTGCTACCGCGCAGTTGACGCTTACGCTTGGTCGACATTTTGGTCAGGATGTGGCTCTTGAAAGCGTGCTTGTGCTTGATACCGTTAGCAGTTTTCAGAAACCGCTTAGCAGCACCACTTTTGGTCTTCATTTTTGGCATGTTCGGATACTCCGCATTCAGTTGATAAACATAATCAGAAGGCCTGCCGTGCCCTGTTGATTACTTCTTCTTTTTCGGGGCGATGACCATGATCAGCTGGCGTCCTTCCATCTTAGGATGCTGTTCGACCGAACCGTACTCGAGCAAGTCACCTTCAACTCGCTTGAGGAGTTCCATCCCCAGCTCCTGGTGGGCCATCTCACGGCCGCGGAATCGCAAGGATACCTTGGCCCTGTCCCCATCACTCAGGAAACGTACCAGGTTGCGCAGTTTTACCTGGTAATCCCCTTCCTCCGTCCCTGGACGAAACTTGATTTCTTTAACCTGAATCTGCTTCTGGTTTTTCTTGGCCGCAGCAATCTGCTTCTTCTTTTCGAAGATCGATTTGCCGTAGTCCATCAGTTTGCAAACAGGTGGTACTGCATCGGCGGAAATCTCCACCAGATCCAGCTTGGCCTCTTCAGCCTTAAGAAGCGCGTCTTCAATTGACACAATCCCAAGCTGTTCACCTTCAGCTCCAATTAACCGAACCTCGCGTGCCGAGATATTCTCGTTGATCGGGGCTTTCGGTGCAGCTCGTTTATCTTGTCTCATTTCACGCTTAATAATAATTACTCCGAATCTGGGCGACCACGCCGGGAAACCGCTTGCGCGAGAAACTCAGCGAACTGGGCGACGGGCATCGAGCCCAGGTCAGCACCTTCACGAGTACGCACAGCGACAGTCTGCATCTCGACTTCCCGATCTCCGATAACCAAGAGAAAAGGAACCTTGAGCAAAGTATGCTCGCGGATTTTAAAGCCGATCTTTTCATTTCTCAAGTCAGACTTGGCACGAAATCCGCTTTCGTTGAGGGTTTTTTCAACTTCAGCGGCAAAATCAGCCTGTTTATCAGTGATATTCATCACCACTGCCTGGGTCGGAGCCAGCCACGCGGGGAATGCGCCCTCGTAGTGCTCGATCAGAATTCCGACGAAACGTTCGAAGGACCCCAGGATCGCCCGGTGCAACATGACCGGGTGCTTGCGGCTGTTGTCTTCGGAGACGTATTCGGCTCCCAGACGGACAGGCAGGTTAAAATCGAGCTGCAGGGTACCACATTGCCAGACGCGACCGAGGCAATCTTTCAGCGAGAACTCGATCTTCGGACCGTAGAACGCACCCTCGCCCGGCTGCAGATCGTACGGCAGGCCCGCGCTATCAAGGGCTGCGGCCAGTGCAGCTTCGGCGCGATCCCAAAGCTCGTCGGAACCGACGCGTTTTTCCGGACGAGTGGACAGCTTCATCTCGACATCGGTGAAGCCGAAGTCGGCGTAGACATCCATGGTCAGCTTGATGAAGGCAGCGGATTCAGCCTGCATCTGTTCTTCGGTGCAGAAAATGTGCGCGTCGTCCTGGGTGAATCCACGCACGCGCATGATGCCGTGCAAGGCACCCGATGGCTCGTTACGGTGGCAGGCACCGAATTCGGCCAGGCGCATCGGCAACTCGCGATAGCTCTTCAGGCCCTGGTTGAACACCTGCACGTGGCACGGGCAGTTCATCGGCTTGATCGCGTAGTCGCGGCTTTCCGACTGGGTGGTGAACATGTTGTCGGCGTAGTTGGCCCAGTGCCCGGACTTTTCCCACAGGCTGCGGTCAACGACCTGGGGGGTCTTGATTTCCAGGTAACCGTTGTCGCGCTGCACCTTGCGCATGTACTGCTCGAGCACCTGGTACAAAGTCCAGCCATTGGGGTGCCAGAACACCATGCCCGGCGCTTCTTCCTGGGTGTGGAACAGGCCCAGGCGCTTGCCGATCTTGCGGTGGTCGCGCTTCTCGGCTTCTTCGATGCGCTGGATGTAGGCGGCCAGTTGCTTCTTGTCGGCCCATGCGGTGCCGTAGACGCGCTGCAATTGCTCGTTCTTGGCATCGCCACGCCAGTAGGCGCCGGACAGCTTGGTCAGCTTGAAGGATTTCAGGAAGCGGGTGTTCGGCACGTGCGGACCGCGGCACATGTCGACGTATTCTTCGTGATAGTACAGGCCCATGGCCTGCTCGTTCGGCATGTCTTCGACCAGGCGCAACTTGTAGTCTTCGCCACGGGCCTTGAACACTTCGATCACTTCGGCGCGCGGAGTGACTTTCTTGATCACGTCGTAATCTTTCTCGATCAGCTGCTGCATGCGCTGTTCGATGGCCGCCAGGTCGTCCGGGGTGAAAGGACGCTCGAAGGCGATGTCGTAATAGAAACCTTCGTCGATGACCGGACCGATGACCATCCTGGCGGTCGGGTACAACTGCTTGACCGCGTGGCCAACCAGGTGGGCGCAAGAGTGGCGAATGATCTCCAGCCCCTCTTCATCCTTTGGCGTGATGATTTGCAGCGACGCATCGCTGTCGATGATGTCGCTGGCGTCGACCAGCTTGCCATTGACCTTGCCGGCCACGGTGGCCTTGGCCAGGCCTGCACCGATGGATGCGGCGACCTCGGCTACGGAAACCGGGTGATCGAATGAACGTTGACTGCCGTCGGGAAGAGTAATAGTTGGCATGGCGCCTCCTCTCCTAGTGGTGACCCCTACCAAAGGTCACGTGGGTTGGGATGAGCCAGTACAAGATCCGGTCCAGGCCATTCAATGACGAACGCCTGCCTTACAGCGGCAGGAGCCTTGCGGCCAACCGGAAAACCGAACCAGAGTGACTGGGATTCAAATCAGGGTTAATCGCGCATCTGCCGCTGCCGGGACTGAAGGTCCGTCGGAGCCTGCAAACGCCCGAGCGAGGCATGCTAGCACAGATGAACGGTAGTAGCTGCGCAGAGGTTTTCCAACGCGGTAAATCAGGCGTTTTTATGCCAGAGTGATGAACTTGAGCCGCGCATTAGCGCTCAGATAACAAGACATTGACCCCATAGGAGCATCCTGGCATGCATCTGAATCGTTTATTCGCTGTAGTTGCACCAATCGTTCTGCTGCTGCCGCTGGCCGCCCACGCCGAATGGCCAAAAGGTGAACGCGAGAAGTACATGTCTCAGTGCGTTCCCGCGGCCGCGCAACAAATCGGTGAGGCGGCGGCCAAGGCCCACTGCGCTTGTGGTGCCGATGCGATCAAGTCGTTCCCGGCCAGCGACATTCAGGCATTGATGGACAACAAAGCCAGCGACGCCCTGAAACAGAAAGCCTTTGGCCAAATTGCAGCCTGCAAAGCTGATAACAAAGCCAAAAAATAAGCACAGATCCATGTTCTCAAGCCCTGTTTTACTGGCAAAAAGCACTCGAAACGGGTCATTTCGTACAATTCATGCAGGTTTTACAGCTTTTTTTATCGTCTTTACTTTCGGCTAAGAGCCTTATAAAACGGGGCTTTCAGCCATTTCAAGACATAAAGAAACCGCGACTGATCGGCAAACAGCTCGTCCGGGGGGCTCCCAAACCGAACATTTCGACTATGATACCCGGGTGTGCCCAGTTGGCCTGAGCAGCACAGTACTACTGAAAATATATGTTTCTTGGAGATACACCATGTCTAATCGCCAAACCGGCACCGTTAAATGGTTCAACGATGAAAAAGGCTTCGGCTTCATCACTCCTCAAGGTGGCGGTGACGACCTGTTCGTACACTTCAAAGCTATCGAAAGCGACGGTTTCAAAAGCCTGAAAGAAGGCCAGACTGTTTCCTTCGTGGCTGAGAAAGGCCAAAAGGGTATGCAAGCTGCTCAAGTTCGCCCAGAGTAATCTCCAGGCGCACTAAAAAAACCCCGTCCATGTGACGGGGTTTTTTATGGCCGGAACAAAAGCCGGGCGATCAGCCGCAGTTGACGCGGGTCACTACCCGGCTGGCATCGGTGTTCAGGTTCAGGCGATCGGAGCGGTACTCCAGCGTCACCATATCGGTTGGCAGCAGGAACCGTGCACTTTGCGCCCCTGCCCGGGTACGCGCCTGCTCGAGCAATTGCGGCGAGGCCTGTTTGCCGATGGTGAACTCGGCAGCCTTTGCTTCACAGCGACTGTGACCCGTGTCAGTCGTCGCAACATCGGTTGCTGCCGACTCGGTAGAGGTAGTGCTGCAACCGGCCAGCGTGGCAACGGCCAACAAAGTACCCAATGACGCGAGCTTCCAAGGCATGAAGCCTCCTTATTCAATGATTAAGCTGAGATCGTGCGACAACCAGACTGGCGTTTGGTTTCACAGGCAGTGCCCATGATCCGGACGAGCCGCGATTCTGCCTGAGCGTCGCCCTGCCCTTAATCACTGAATCGTGACTGAATATGAACGACGCTCAATAGACGTCGATGTAGTCGTAAGGAGGATTGGGCCAGTTCTCTTTCAAGGCATTGAAGATTTGCATGACCCAGACCTCATCGCTGGCCGCGACCCGCCCGACATAACCGGAGCCCTTGGCCCAGGTTTCGAGCCGAAACAACAACCCGTCGATATCGGTGCCGCCCACGACACCCGAGGAAATGTAGGCAATGCCTCCTTTGGTGACTCGTAACTGGGTGTGCTCATCGTCACTGGCGCCGGCCAGCAACTGACGCACCGCCTCAAGGGTCAGGCCATCCGGGGAGTTCAAATCGATCTGCACAGCGTGTTCCTTGAGTATTCGTCAGAGACCAAGTGTCGCACAGCCCTCCTTTGATGCCTAAGTCGGCGTGTCAAAAGCCCCGCAAAATGGTTAACTCGGCACTCAGACTTCCCCGACCTCACGAGCGCCATCATGACCACCGTAAGCATCGACGCTGACATCAAGGCCAAGTGGCAAGACGGCCACAGCTCCTACAGCCCAGGCACCACGGAAGAGCTCGCCATTATCGGTATCGACCTGCTGGTCAGGGACCTTGGAACCGAAGCCGCCCAATCGTTCATCGAGCAGATCTTCGAGAAACATCTGTCGGACCAAAAGACCTAAGCGGTTAGCGCGAGGGAGTGAATCCCGCAGGCAAGCACCTGCGGGAGATGATGCTTACTTCAGGCGAGCCAGGCGCTCGGTCAGCAGATCGAAGAAGCCCTGGGCATCGCCGCCTTCAACCCAGAAGGCATTCTTCGGCGCCTTCAGGCCGTCATACCAGTCAACGATGGTTTGTCCAAAGGTCGGTCCTTCGCGGCTGTCAACAACCACGTTGACCGCTCGACCGCTGAACAACTGCGGCTTGAGCAGGTAAGCGACGACCGTGGCGTCATGCACCGGGCCGCCCGGAATGCCGTAGTGCTCCATGTCGCCCTTGATGTATTCATTGAGAATGTCGCTCACCAGCCGGCTGGCGTTGTTGTTCAGCGCGGCAATCTGTTTCAGGCGCGCTTCGCTGGTCAGGATCTTGTGGGTCACATCCAGCGGCAGGTAGGTCAGCTTTACGCCACTCTTGAGTACCACTTCGGCGGCCTGCGGATCGGCGAACAGGTTGAACTCGGCCACCGGCGTGATGTTGCCGCCATTGAAGTGCGCACCGCCCATGACCACCACTTCCTTGATGCCCTGCACGATACCCGGCTCCTGGATCAACGCCAGGGCCAGATTGGTCTGCGGGCCGAGCATGGCGATAGTAATGCTGTGGGGCTTGGCCGATTTCAGCACATCAATCAGGTAAGTCACCGCACTGCCCTTTTCCAGGCCCTTCTTCGGCTCATGCACGGCGACGCCCGACAGACCTTCCTTACCATGAATATCCTCGGCATAGATCGGCGTGCGCATCAGCGGCCTGGGTGCACCGGCATAAACCGGCACCTCCTCACGCCCCGCCCACTCCCGGGCCAATCGTGCGTTGCGCGAGGTCTTGTCCAGGCGAACGTTGCCGGCAACGGTGGTCAATGCCCGAACATTCAGCTCGTCCGGCGATGCCAGGGCGAACAACAGGGCAACGACATCGTCGGCCCCCGGATCGGTGTCGATGATCAAGTCGATCTTTTGTGCCGCCTGGGCGTTCGTTGCGGTCATCAGGGACAAAAGCAGCAGACTCCGGAGCAATGGGTGCAGTTTCTGAGCATAGCGATACGGGGCGCACTCCTTGTGCCAGGGACATCAAAACGCGGACAGCCCGTCAAAACGTAACGCCGGCGACCAGCACAATGTTGCAGTACGGCTGACACTCGCCTGTCCGAACAATCGCCCTTGCCTGCCGGCTCAGGACCTTGAATTGTTCATGGGAGAGCACTTCACGCCGACCCAATGCGCCTTCGCCGTCCAGTTCATCCAGTGCGACCAGGGCCGGCGGCTTTTTATCGAAGATTTCCTGAGCCAGCACATGGCTTTCGACCTGCATCTCACTGAGCACGACCTTCAAGGTGCTGACAAAATCCGGAATGCCATGGGTCAAGGCCAGGTCGATCAATTCAACGCCCGGTGGAACCGGCAACCCCGCATCCCCGATGACGACCCTGTCGCCATGCCCCAATGAGGCTATCAGCCGTGACAGCGCAATGTTGAGCAGGGGTGTCTTTTTCATGGAGTTTTAAACGCCTGTACATCGCTCAAGGCGGGAATTGAAGGTTGTGCGCCGGCACGGGTGACCGACAGCGCCGCAGCCACCTGCCCGAAACGGATCGCCTGCACCTCATCTTGACCCGCGGCCAGCGCCGCAGCGAAACCGCCGACAAACGTATCGCCGGCCGCCGTGGTATCGACAGCCTTTACCACGGGCGCAGGGAAATGTTCGAAGCGTTGGCCATCGGCAAACAGCGAACCTTGCGCACCGAGGGTGATGATCACCTTGCCGGCGCCCATGGCAATCAGGCGAGTCGCCGCGGCTTGGGCGGTGTCCAGGGAGTCCACCGAGAGACCGCTCAGGGCTGATGCCTCGCTTTCGTTGGGAATCAGGTAATCGATGGACGCGTACCAGTCCGATGGCAGCGGGCGGCTGGCCGGTGCCGGATTGAGGATGACGGTCTTGCCCAGCTCGCGACCGCGCTTGAGCGCATGGCCAACGGAAGCATCGGGCACTTCCAGCTGACAGATGAGCACGTCCGCCGCGTGTATCACCGAATCAGAACGGTCAATGGCTTCTGCGGTCAATGCACCGTTGGCCCCAGGGACGATCACGATGCTGTTCTGACTGCTGTCGTCGACCACGATCAACGCCACGCCGCTGGAACCGTCAACGGTGCTCACCGCCTGGCAATCGATCTGCTCGGCCAACAGCGCCCCGCGCAGCGCCTCACCATAAGCGTCATTGCCCACGCACCCGATCATCGACACCTGGGCCCCCAACCGCGCCGCAGCCACGGCCTGATTGGCGCCCTTGCCACCGCAGACGGTGGTAAACGACTGACCAATCAGCGTTTCACCGCCCTTGGGCAAGCGTGGTGCCCGGGTCACCAGGTCCATGTTCAAACTGCCTATTACCACTACTTTTGCTGGCATATATTGCTACTCATCGATTCTGTTTCGGCGGCGCTGTGGGTTCAGCGGCTTTCTGTTTTCAACGGCTCTCTGTTTTCAACGGCACTGGGCAAACACGCCGGCCAGCGGTGCCGTCGATTCACGCATGACGATACTCGGCGTCACGATCCGCTGATCGGTCGCCAGGCCCGGCGTGGCGATTCGCCGTAAAAGCACTTCGGCGGCCATTTCGCCGAGTTGCAGGATCGATTGCCCCACCGTGGTCAACGACGGATAGACATAGCGACTCATCTGGATATCGTCGAAGCCGATCACCGACAACTCGCTCGGTACGCGAATGTTGCGCTCGGCGGCGGCCCGTAGCACGCCGATGCCGATCATGTCGTTGGCCGCAAAAATGGCGGTAGGCGGGTTGTTTTCCAGCAAAACCGCGGCGGCGCCGTAACCGCCAGTGCTGGTGAAATCGCTTTCCAGCATGCGCCCGGGAGAAACTTCGACGCCCGCCTCCTTCAAGGCCCGGCGATAACCCGCCAGACGCATCTGCGCCACGCTGGTGTTCTCCGGCCCGCTGATCGTGGCGATATCCCGATGCCCCAGTTCCAGCAGATGCCGGGTCGCCAGATACGCACCGTATTCATGGTCGATGCGCACCAGGTCCGCATCGACACCGTCCAGTCCGCGGTCGACGATCACCATGGGTGTGCGAACGCCTTTCAGGCCTTGTACCAGGCGACTGTCGCCACCGGCCGAGGCGACAATCAGGCCGTCGATGCGTTTTTCCAGCAGTACACGCAGGTAACTGCGCTGCTTGTCCGGATTGTCGTCGGAGTTGCACAGGATGACGCAGTAACCGTTTCGCTCGCAGTAATCCTCGATACCCCGGGCCAGTTCGGCGAAATACGGGTTGAGGCTGTTGGGCACCAACAGGCCGATGGTCGCCGTGGTCTTGGCCTTGAGCGAGCGGGCCACGGCGCTGGGGACGTAGTCGAGGGTCTGGATTGCCGCCTCGACCTTGATCCGCACTTCTTCACTGACCGGGCGGGTCTTGTTCACCACATGGGAAACCGTGGTGTAGGAAATGCCGGCAAGGGCTGCCACATCTTTGATAGTCGCCATGACTCAGGTCCGCCGGCTTGCGCGTTGACTACGATAGGTGTCCAGCACTACCGCCACCACGATCACCGCGCCGGTAATGATGCGTTTGGTCGGCTCGGTTGCCCCGATCTGCGCCAGCCCCGCAGCCAGCACGGAAATAATCAGCACGCCAAAGAACGTGCTGATCACCGAACCGCGCCCGCCCATCAGGCTGGTTCCGCCGATCACGACAGCCGCGATCACTTGCAACTCAAGACCGGAGCCAGCATTCGGGTCGGCGGCTTCCAGGCGGGAAATCTGGAACAACGCGGCAATACCGGCCAGCAACCCCATCAGGCTGAAGACCAGGATTTTGTAAGGCTTGGGATTGATCCCCGCCAACCGCACCGCCTCTTCGTTGGTGCCGATACCGATCAGGTAGCGACCGAACACCGTGCGGGTCAACACGGCCTGGGCGACGAAAATGATCAGCAACGCGATGATGAACGACGGTGAAATGCCGAAGGCGATCGGGTTGGACAACCAGGCGAACGCATCGCCGATGTAGGCCGTACGCGAGCCGGTCATCTGGTACGCCACCCCGCGAGCCATTTCCAGCACGCCCAGGGACACGATGAACGATGGTATCCGCCATGCCACAGTGATCGAGCCGGTGATGGTACCGGCGAGCGCCGCAACGGTCATGCCCAGCAGCGCCGCCGGCAGCACGCCCCAGCCCCAGCCAAGAATCGCCACGCTCACGGTCGAAGCCGCCAATGCCAGCACCGAACCTACCGACAGGTCGATGCCACCGATGATCAACACAAAGGTCATGCCGACCGCCAGCACCATCAGATCCGGAATCTGGTTGGCCAGGGTGCTGAAAGTATCGTAGGACAGGAAGTGACTGCTCAGCACCGAGAACAGCACGATCATCGCCAACAAGGCACCCGCCAGGCCCAGATAGGTGCCCAGGCCGTAGAAGTTGCCATTGCGTTTGCCGGCGAAAGAAGCGGTTTTCATGGAAGATCCCCAGGCGCAGCTTCAAAGAGCTGCGCATCACGTTTTTGGTAGCCGGCAAAAGCAGCGGCGAGCAACTCATCCTGGGTCCAGCTGTCGCGATCGAATGTATCGATCAGGCGGCCCGCCGACAGCACGCCGATCCGGTCGCAGATCAGCATCAGCTCGCGCAGGTCGCTGGAGACCACCACCAGTGCCTTGCCCTTGCGGGTCAACTCACCGAGCAGGTTGTAGATATCGAACTTGGCGCCGACGTCGATGCCGCGGGTCGGTTCGTCGAACAGCAGCACCGAGCAATCGCGCTCCAGCCAACGGCCGATGACGACTTTCTGCTGATTGCCGCCGGACAACTCGGACACCAACTGTGCCGGACCGGAGCTGCGGATGCGCATGGCGTCGATCTGACGCTGGGCCAAGGCGTTCTCCTCATCGCTGTCGACCAAGCCAGCGCCGGAGATACCGGGCATGTTGCCCAAGGCGATATTGGCGCCGATCGATTGGGTCAGCAAAAGGCCTTCGCCCTTGCGATCTTCGGTGATCAAGGCAATGCCATGACCGACCGCATCCACTGGCGAGCGTACATTGATGACCTGCGCCGGCGACCCCAGGGCAATCGTGCCGCTGTCGGCGATATCGGCACCGAAGATCAGACGCAGCAACTCGGTGCGCCCCGCGCCAATCAAACCGGAAATGCCGAAAATCTCTCCGGCACGGACTTCGAACGACACGTCGCGAACCTTGTCGGCACGGCTCAGGCCCTTGACCGTCAACATAGGGGCGCCGATCTTGCGCACCCCCATATCGATGTGTTCGCCGAGTTCGCGCCCAACCATCAGGTTGACCAGCTGCTCACTGTTGTAGTTGGCCATTGGCTCGACGCAAACCAGATTGCCATCGCGCAGCACGGCAATGCGTTGCGCGACGCGCGCCAGCTCTTCGAGGCGGTGGGAGATGTAGATGATCGATACGCCGCGAGCCTGCAGGCGGGTGATCTGTTCGAACAGCATTTCGACTTCGCGCGCAGTGAGCATCGCCGTCGGCTCGTCGAGAATCAGCACATGGCAATCGCCAATCAGGTTGCGGGCGATCTCGACCATTTGCTGATGGCCGATACCCAGTTCGCCGACCAGGGTGTCCGGGTCAATGGCGTCGAGCCCAACCTGGGCCATGGCTTCGATTGCAGCCTTGCGCAACTGCTTGCGATTGATCCAGCCGCCGTTGCTGGGCAGGTTGTCGAGAAACAGGTTTTCCGCCACCGACAAGGTCGGCAGCAGATTGAGTTCCTGCATCACCATACGGATACCGAGGTTTTCAGCCTGAGCCCGGCTACCCGGACGATAGTCCTGCCCCTGAAACTGCATCTGGCCGGTGGTCGGCGCCACCAGCCCGCCAATAATCTTCGAAAGCGTGCTTTTGCCTGCACCGTTCTCGCCGGTCAACGCCAGCACTTCCCCGCGCATGAGCGTCAGGTCGATGCCGGCCAGGACCAGTTGGGCGTAGGTCTTGCCGATACCGCTGACCGAGAGGACAGCGTTCGGAGCGCAAACTGACATAAAAACTCTCCATGCGCTCGTCCGGCTGGACGAGCGCCGTTGCGTCGCCAGAAGGCTACTTGGTGACCAGTTCTACCGGCGTTTCGATCACGCCATTGGCGCCGCTGTCGACCGTTTCACCCTTGAGAATTTTCAACGCAGTCTCTATGCCGAACACCGCCTGTTTGGCCGCGAACTGGTCCGCGGTGGCCAGCACGCGACCGTCCTTGAGCATTGGCTGGATGGCATTGATGTTGTCGTAGCCGACCACTTGCACCTTGCCGGCCTTGCCCGCGGCGCGCACCGCAGACACCGCACCGACCGCCATGCTGTCGTTGCCGGCCAACAGGGCCTTGGTTTGCGGGTATTCACTGAGAATCGACGCGGCCACCTTGTTGCCCTTGTCGATCTCCCAGTCACCGGATTGCAGGGACACGACCTTGATCTGCGCCGCTTCCATCGCATCCTTGAAACCCGCTGTGCGCTGCTGGGCATTGGTGGTGGTGGACACACCTTCGATGATGCCGACTTCGTCACCGGCCTTCAGCTGTTTGGCCAGGTAATCCCCCACCAGCCGTGCGCCCTTGCGGTTGTCCGGGCCTACGAACGGAACATTGATGTTTTTGCTTTTGACGACGGCGGGGTCCAGCTGGTTGTCGATGTTAATCACGGTGATACCGGCATCGATGGCTTTCTTGATCACCGGAACCATGGCCTTGGAGTCTGCCGGCGCAATCACCAGTGCATTGACCTTGGCCAGGATCATTTGCTCGACGATGCGCGTCTGGCCTGCGGTGTCGGTTTCATCCTTGATGCCGTTGGAGATGAGCTCGAATTCGCCGGAGTGATCTTTCTGGTAGGCCTTGGCGCCGTCTTCCATGGTCAGGAAGAACTCGTTGGCCAGGGATTTCATGACCAGCGCGACTTTCGGTTTTTCCGTGGTTTCAGCAAAGGCCGAAGAGACAGGCAGTGCAGCGGATGCGGCAGCCAGCATAGCGACAGCGAGAAGACGTCCAGCGAATGGCAGCTTCATGGGTTCACTCCGATCTTATGATTATTGTGAGCAACGCTTGCGCTGGCGTAAGCTTCACGACCCACCGTGATGGAAAGCCATCACTGGAGCCGCGCAAACGTTTGCGTGAAGCAAACTATGCGAACCCTGCCGGTATTTGTCAACGACCTGAAAAGTGCTTTCAGAGATGTTCAGCGAAAAAACGGCATTCAACTCATGCCGTGGTGTTGACCACCGATCCCGTGCCGGAACCCTTGGCCAGCTCCTTGATCAGGCTCGCACTCACTTGCAGGATGGCGCCGTTGGTGTCGGCCACCTGCCCCTGAATGGCCGCTACCGCGGTGGTCTTGGCTTGCGGAGTCGGATAGGACGCCGCCTGGGCTTGCGCCAGTTGCTGCTGTTGCTCGCGCAATTGCTGCTGCAACTCCTTCAGGCGCTTGAGCAGGACCTTCACCGCAATGCTGGTGTTATCGCTGGTGTCCGATTCGGCCTGTGCGCCGGCACTCTCCCCCAGACCTACCGGGCTCGTCTTGACCTGGTTACCGTCGCTTTTCTTAGCACCCGGCGCTTGAGCAGCCGCATCGGCTGTTGCGTCGCTCAGGGCACGAAGGGTAGTGGCCGATTTGCCACCGATGGTGATGCCGGCGGCATTGGGAATACCAACAGATAAGGACATGTGAACTCCTGAAGAAAAAGATCCCTTGAAGGAGCATCGACCGGCGCGAGCGTTTCTTTAGTCGTCAGTGATGATTTGACCCGTTGAAATCTTAAACAAGACCGCGATCCGTTTCGGAGAGCCGAACGCGAAAGTTAAACATGTTCGGCATTCCGGACGCCCCGCCCCCGAAACCGGTCTGGACACATACAGCAATACCGTTACAAATCATTAACTTAAGCATATTTTTCGATTCAGGGTATTACTGGTACAGATCCTGCTCTTCCCCTCGCACCCCCGGCGTTCAGATTCGCCCGGGGCATATCTAGATGAACCTGCATTTGCATCGCCTCACAACTAGAAGAGAAAAATAATGACATCTGCACTCAAGACCTTTGTTCCGGGCGCCTTGGCCCTGCTGCTGCTTCTGCCCACCGCCCTTCAGGCCAAAGAAGCCGAAACCCAACAGAAACTGGCCAACGTGGTAATCCTGGCCACCGGCGGTACCATTGCCGGCGCAGGGGCCAGCACCGCCAACAGCGCAACCTATCAAGCGGCGAAAGTCGGCATTGAACAGTTGATCGCTGGCGTTCCTGAGCTGAGCCAACTGGCTAACGTTCGCGGCGAACAGGTCATGCAAATCGCCTCCGAAAGCATCACCAACGAAAACCTGCTGCAACTGGGTCGCCGCGTAGCCGAACTGGCCGACAACAAAGACGTCGATGGCATCGTGATCACCCACGGCACCGACACCCTGGAAGAAACGGCGTACTTCCTGAACCTGGTGGAAAAAACCGAGAAGCCGATCATTGTCGTGGGCTCGATGCGCCCGGGCACCGCGATGTCCGCCGATGGCATGCTGAACCTGTACAACGCGGTGGCCGTGGCCAGCAGCAAAGACGCGCGGGGCAAAGGCGTGCTGGTGACCATGAACGATGAAATCCAGTCGGGTCGCGACGTCAGCAAGATGATCAACATCAAGACCGAAGCGTTTAAAAGCGCCTGGGGTCCACTGGGCATGGTGGTAGAAGGCAAATCCTACTGGTTCCGCCTGCCGGCCAAGCGTCACACCATGGATTCCGAATTCGACATCAAGAACATCAAGAGCCTGCCTGACGTCGAAATTGCCTATTCCTACGGCAACGTCAGCGACACTGCTTACAAGGCCCTGGCTCAATCCGGCGCCAAAGCCATCATCCACGCCGGCACCGGCAATGGCTCGGTATCGTCGCGGGTAGTTCCATCCCTGCAAGCCTTGCGCAAGGACGGCGTGCAGATCATTCGCTCCTCCCATGTCAATGCCGGCGGCTTTGTATTGCGCAACGCCGAGCAGCCAGACGACAAATACGACTGGGTCGTGGCTCACGACCTGAACCCGCAAAAGGCCCGAATCCTGGCAATGGTCGCGTTGACCAAAACCAATGACAGCAAAGAGCTGCAACGGATGTTCTGGGAATACTGATTCGCCCTCGCCCGACCGATCCGGTCGGGCACCCCCGTGCGCCATTCGCCAGCCTTGGCGAGTGGCTGCCGCTGTATCTGACAAAAAAACTCCCTTCGTCTTACGCCAAACGGAACAAACCGCTGTCAGAGGATTTTCTTGAATTTTAAGTAGTTGCGAAAATGCTTACAGTTAAATACTGTATGTACGTACAGCTTAATAAGGATAATCCCGTGGACACCACCTCTGCCTCTCCTGACACCTATGTACGCATGGGCCTGCGCGTTCAGAAAATCATCAACTCTCCCACCGCACAAAAGGCAAGGGCAGCACTGATCTTCCGCCTTCCTGACGAGCCGGTGGATGAATGGGAACGCTTGCTGGAAGAAATCGACGAGAACGACAACGTCACCCTCGCCTATCGCGACGATGGCGGCGTGCAGATTTTCTGGGTTGTGCCGAAGGAAGATTGAGTCGATGAGTGCCCGCTGGTTTGCTTTGCTGTTCCTGTTTTTTGTCGTGGGCGCGCAAGCCGACGCCCCGCGCACCTTCACCGAAGCGAAAAAGGTGGCGTGGAAGCTCTACGCGCCCCAATCCACCGAGTTTTACTGTGGCTGCAAGTACACCGGCAACCGGGTGAACCTTGCCGCTTGCGGTTACGTGCCACGTAAAAATGCCAAACGCGCATCCCGCATCGAATGGGAGCATATCGTGCCGGCCTGGCAGATCGGCCATCAACGCCAGTGCTGGCAAGAAGGCGGCCGCAAGAACTGCACCCGCTACGACCCGGTTTACCAAAAGGCCGAGTCCGATCTGCACAACCTGGTGCCCAGCATTGGCGAGGTCAACGGCGATCGCAGCAACTTCAGCTTCGGCTGGTTGCCCGAGCAGTCGGGACAATATGGTTCGTGCCTGACCCGGATCGACTTCAAGGCCAGGAAAGTCATGCCCCGCCCTTCCATCCGCGGCATGATCGCCCGAACGTACTTCTACATGAGCAAGCAGTATGGTTTACGCCTGTCGAAACGTGATCGGCAACTGTACGAAGCGTGGGACAAAACCTATCCGGTTCAGGCCTGGGAACGGCAACGCAACCAGAGCGTGGCGTGCGTCATGGGGCGCGGCAACGAGTTCGTCGGCCCGGTAGACATGAAGGCCTGCGGCTGAATCCAGGCAATAGCCGAAATTGAAAAGGCCTCGGAGCTGAGCACCCGAGACCTTTTTTGTTTCTTGAGCATCCGCAATACAGACGTTACTGAGCGGCCGGGCGCTCAAGCACCAGCAATTCGATGTTCTGTTTCTTCGCGCGAGTGAGCGCCGCACGGACTTCATCCTGCCTGGCTTCGGCCTCGGCCTTCGAATTGAACGGCCCCATCAGGATTCGCGTATTGCCATTTTCCTTGACGACGCTGGACATGAAGCTGTGCTCGATCAGCCAGCCACTCAAATCGCTGACTGCCTGAGGGGTTTCACCTCGCACTTCAAGATCCCATTGCGGGCCGGACACCGCCGCGGGTACGGCAGCCATGGCCGGTTGAGGCTTCGGCGCATCCACACTGCTGCCCTCGCCACATCCCGCCAGCGCCAATATCGCGATTACCAAAACCATTTTGCGCACGGCGTTTCCCTCTAAATCCATAAAGCTGGGATTTTAACATCCATGAATACTTCACGAGTGCCGTAAAATGGGCTCAAAACAACGAGAATGATGGTTGCGGCCTCTGTATAGTTACGCCTTGGGAATTAATGCCACATCTGCACGTCAGAAAGAGGCACCCAAACCACGAGACTTCGCACTAATCTATACATACCACCGACCTCTGCACTGTCCGAATCAGGTGCCCCACAAAGCAATCAAGGAGAAGACCATGCTGATACTCACCCGCAAAGTCGGTGAAAGCATAAACATTGGTGATGACATTACGATCACCATCCTGGGCGTAAGCGGCCAGCAAGTCAGGATCGGCATCAACGCCCCGAAGGACGTTGCAGTGCATCGTGAAGAAATTTATCAGCGCATTCAGGCTGGCCTGACCGCCCCGGAAAAGCCGCAACCCTGAATCCTGTTGCAGTCAGTAGCCAGCCCGTTCAGCCCGCAATCACGGCTGGCTAAAGATTCGGCATTGCATCGCTTCCGCCTGCTTTCCACACAAGCCTCCAGGGGCCGACTCTAACGACAAGCTCAACGCTCTGGCTGTCAGACCTTTCTGTTCACTCCATGGAAGTACGCGTTCGCTACGTGATCAACCAAACATCACGCCACGCGCCATACCAGTCGCCGCTACCACCATCAGCAGCACCAGCAGCGCCTCGACATGACTGATCCGCGCAAATAGCTTCGCACGACCTGTATCGATCGCCACTTTACGGGCAAGCGCTATCCGCCATTTGATCAGCGTCACCATTGGCGCAATCTCCAGCAGCAAGATCAGGACGAACAGCGTCATCTTCAGATGAAACAGCGGCTGATGCAGGTAATAGTCCGTGCCTTTCTCGTACCCGCCAAAGGCTCGCATCCCCCCGCTGATCAGCAAAACGACAGCTGCAATACCCCAGATATTGTCCGCCATCAGAACACTGCGCACTTGCGCGGCCCCATCGGCCAAACGTCGAAAAGCTGTGCCTCGAACCAACACCGCCCAAAATCCCAAGGCAAATGCCAGAAGATGAACCGCCGCTAGAAACCAGTGAGTCAGCATCGAGAAAATCCTGCCAGGTCGAAGTTGTATGAGCCTGTCAGTAGTAGCCCATGAAATGTCTGCTTGCACACATCTGCGGACATTACCCGGAACACAAATGACAGACCTACTAGACTCCATTGCGCTGGTATTGAGCGTCCGTGACAGTACCAACCCCAACGACCACTCACTCTCACCGCATTGAACCGGGTAAACAAAGTCATGTGTGAATCATGTGATTCAAGCTCTGCTTCAAACACAACAGGCCGTCGTCGTTTTCTTCAATTTGCCGGGTTGAGCGCAGGCGCCCTGCTGCTGACCGGCACACTGCCCGGCAAGCTCATCCAGGCAGCCGAAAAAGCGTCAGCCCCACCCAAACCTCAAAACGTAATCAGCCCCGATATGGCGTTGAAAAGACTGATGGAGGGCAATGAACGATATGTAAGCGGTACTTCCACGACACACGATTTCAAGGCTGAGCGAGAGGCCCTGGTGTCCGGTCAAAATCCGTTCGTGGCAGTACTGAGCTGCTCTGACTCGCGGATCGCCCCGGAATATGCGTTTGATACCGCGCGAGGCGATCTTTTCTCCATCCGCGTCGCGGGCAACTTCGTGACCCCGGAAGGCCTGGCCAGTCTTGAATACGGGGTTGCCGTACTGGGCGCACCGCTGATTCTCGTACTCGGTCATGAGAGCTGTGGCGCCATCGAGGCAGGCATCAAGGCCGTCAAGGATCAGACAATTTTCCCCGGCCATATCCCGAAACTGACTGACGCACTCAAGTCGGCAATCGAGACAGTACTGAAGCAACCCGGGAGCTTGATGGAAAACGCCACCGCGCAAAACGTCAAAAACTCTGTCAACAGCCTGAAACAGGCCTCGCCATTGCTGACAGATGCGCAGAGCAAGGGCAAGTTGAAGATAGTGGGAGGCATTTATCGCCTGGCGAGCGGCAAGGTAGAGTTGATCGTTTGAACCGCAACACGCACATCGCCCGCATCGGAGCACAACCCCGCAAGCAAAGAGCCCAGCACGATGGCTGGGCTCTGTTTATTTTCGATTTTCCATCATTTTGTCGGCGAGGGTTTTGGCCCTCTCGATCAACAGGTTCTGCCTGTCTTCGTGCGTAGCACCGCCCACAACCGGGGCAGTCAGATTGCTTTCCGCAATCAATGCAGCGCAGAAGTATTGATCCCAGACAGCCTTGTCCACTGATGCCGGTTTGATGATTTGATCGACGTTCATAGGCGGCTCCTTTCGATGAGGCAGCCCCACTAGTTTACGCCTGAATGGCAAAGAATCCGGACTATCGTCCACAGTGGCTCGCCATTCGTCGCCTACGAAAACACAACGAGGAATTCACCCACTTCCGCGGCTTGAGGATTGCTAAGATCGTGCGTAGCAGCGGCCGGAACGACATGATTCTGACGCAGTAGCCATTCAACCAATGCTTAAGGACTCCAGCGATACGCTTGGCCAGTCACCAGGAGATGTAACGTGTCAACGCTCAACGAAATCGCAATGAACCACGCAAGAATGGCCAGGGAAAAGGCAGCAGAATCGATCGAACCGAGCGAGCGGCAGCTCCAGATTGTAGGAAGCATCGAGGTACCGTCCATTGAAGTACCGCAGAACATCTCACTGCACCTGATCGCCGGAGTGCAGGAGGGACATCTTGCCCATGCGACGGGTTTCGCACTCTGACCTTTTATGAAGCAGGCGACACCCGGATCGATGTACCCGGCAAGAGTGACAGCAGAACCCGACCGTCGCGCCGCTTATTGATTGACAGCTAAAAGCTACTTCGCGACATACCTCGCGCCATGTGGATCGTTGAGTTTTGCCTGCAATATCCCCCACTCGCGCTGAATGATCGAATAAGGAATAAAAATGCTGATCCTCTCAGCCCCCTTTACGCCGGAGTTATTGCTCACATCGTTCAGAGTGGTTGAGTAGAAACCGATATTGATGCCGACAATACAGCCGTCACTGGTGAGGACCGGCCCACCCGACATGCCCTTGACCAGCGGGGCATCATGGATGGCATAGAGATCACCGCTGTGTTCGTCGGCATTGACGAAAGGCGTTTGATACACCTTGCCTTTCCCGGTAGTGGTCATGAGGTAAGGACTCGTCCCAACGGCAGTGATGCTCTCGCCCACACGCGGTGCGCGCCATGATGGGTAGTGGCCGCTGGCCTTGTGCTGGATGAAGACGAGATCACAGCCTGTGCTGCAGCTGTACTTCACGTTGGGGATGAACGGAGTATGGCGGGTGGTTACCGCATAGTCATCGTTCCATTGCACGGCCGAGGCCATGTATAGATACGGTGCGGGAAACCCCGAGTGGACTAAAAAGTATGAATCATTGGCAGGACCCGAAAAGTCGGGTTTTACCATGCCGTTGCATCCTGCAGTTACAGCTCCARTTAAAAAGTAGGCCATGATCTTGATCATGATATATCACCGACTTAATTGGGAGAATGTGACTGTTTTTTGTTGTCAGTATTTTGGCTTTTATCGGATTGCAGTACTCCTCGCCGCTTGATCTAGTTGGACGTTTTCTTACTTATGGCTGAGTTTGCAATGACGCGTATGAATAAATCGTGCTAATGCCAATTGCTTTTCGATCAACTTCAAAAGTTCAAATATTTGGCGCCTGAAAATTGTTAAAGACGAGAAAAGAAACCAGGGGTTGCTATCGACTCCTTCGTTGATGGCACCAACGATCATGAAAAGTGGCGCCTACCTGAATCAATCACTATGCCCGCCACCCACAAGAGCGACAAGTACAAGCGGTCGCAAGCGCAAGAACATTTAAATCGGGCGCCTATACAACAGGCAATTCGCCAATAGCAAACCCGGACCGCTTCAATATCGACGGAACGGGTTTTAGTGGTAGTACGAAGTCAACAAACCTTTCTAAAGAGCCGTCGTCCATAGTCGGCAAACCAGACACTGCCGGAGTTAAAGGCATGGTTATCCTTCACTGTTTTATTTATACGTCCAGTCGACAGGATATTAAGTCGTCACTGACAGGGTTAACGGTAAAAACATTGGAGCCTGGCTTCATTCGCTGTTATGTAGTGGACACTACGAACATCACTATTGAATATCGGGTGGTAACACCGGATATAGGGGGGGGGATCATGAATATCACCGTACAAACGACGGCGCAGTAACGCGAGGCAAGAGGCTTAAGCCTCTTGCTTTAAGCAGACCAGGAAAAATCTCATGAAATTTCAAACAACAAAAAAGGGCCCACCTTTCGGTGAGCCCTTCCAGACCGCCCAGCAGAGCGGATTTTGTTTGGTGGGCAGTCGCTCAGAGTGGAAGCGTTGGTCGCCGATTTCCCATTTATCTGGCCGTCGAAATGCCACTTGCGGCTGTCATAACTCCAGAGTAGCTTTGCACGCTGATCAGTTCTCAATGGGATGGTCTTAGGATGGAAATCATCATAACCACGCTGCTGATTGGCTTTTCTTTGGGGGCAGTCTGGATTTTTGCGTTATTCGTTGGACTATGTGTCCAAGTCAAGCAGTGGTGTCATGATTGGATCAACGACACCCCTTCGTCGGTCGAACCGAACATAGTTCTTGAAAAAGTGCAGGTGTTCGTTGGTGCGAGCAGTTTTGACCGATTCACCTGCGTCATGGTCATCCTGAATGCCTTGGTGCTCTGGCCTTTTTCCCTTGTCCTGGCAGTTCCGGTAATCAGAGCCTTTCGCCAGCGGGAGCGGCTCAGGATTGAAAAATCACTGGAATGTCAAAGCGAACCAATGCGTCTCTCGCCGGACATGTCGACGCCTCTCGTGACAGCTATCAATAGTCGCTCAGCCTCGAACGTTTGATTATGCAAGTGCAGAGTAACTCCGCCACCTCCCCCGCGGCACTGATAGCCCTGCTGGAGACAGCAATGGCAAAAGAATCAGGCTGATTACTAGCGCATGCCACACACACTTTGAAGCGCCTTCAAGGCTGCTTGTTCGGCAATGATCCCGGCCCGGATATCGAAAACAGTTGATTCAGAAGCTGCAGAGAGTTCGACGGCTCCTGCATCGCCCAGGCCGGCGGGGCTGGTGGAACTGGGCACGTCCCCACCAACGGCACGACAACTTCCCGCGATGCGCAGCCTGCTAGCAGAGTCAGCAGCAGCGCTGCGCAGCTTTTCATTTTCGGCGAGGCCGTCGATTTTCTCCTTTTGGGCTTTCTGGTCGAGATTGGCAAGCGCCTGTTCGGCAGCTTGCTGTTGCTCGATTGCTTGGCGGGCCTGCGCTGCACCTGCGTTTGCGATCTTCACGAGGTCTGCCTGCCGGCTGGCCGCGTTGGTCACGATGATTTTCCCGTAGCTGTTGACCTGCCACTGCCTGGCGCCACGCGGTCTTTCACGCCCGGGTTTGTCGAGTCGACTACCACTGTGACGCCAGCCTTCTTGAGTAACGTGAGATCCGATTCACTAGCATTCTTGCTGCTGGTGTTCTGGCCACTGGCGTCGGGATATACCGCAACACTGTGCCCGGGGAGCCGCGCTTGAATTTTCTCAATCATCTCCGGGGTGTCGCGGACAGTGTGAAACTCATCCAGAGCCAGCGGCAGGCCGTCGCGCACGACGTAAACCACGGCCGCCATCTTCATCACATTGAAGTCCATGCCGATGTGCAGGGCTTCGTCAGGCTTGATGCGCTCACTGGTTCGACATTCGACGCGGTTGAAGGTGTAGTAGACGACGCCCGAGCAGTTCTCGAAGCCAGCCTCGTACTCCTGCCGAAACGTCCTCGGGCCCACCTTGCGACGGGCCGCCTCCAGTTCTTCAGCGGGTACGTTTCCTCCCTGCAGCGACGTGTACTGCCAACTCTTGTGATCTGGCTCGCCGCCAGGCTTGCCATCCAGGTACGTGCATAGCAGTGGTTGGAGCCCTTCGCCGTCCCAATACGCAGTGCATGGCCGCCCTTGAGCAACCCCACACCAGGAATCGGGTACTGGCAGGTGGAGGGCATCGGGCGCGAGTGGGGGGGTTACAAATCGCAGACAACAAAAAAGGGCCCACCTTTCGGTGAGCCCTTCCAGACCGCCCAGCAGAGCGGATTTTGTTTGGTAGGCGCGATTGGACTCGAACCAACGACCCCCACCATGTCAAAGTCTGCTTGAGCAAGCTGCAAGCCTTGGTGCTCAAGGGTTTCACAGAACGCCCATTCACATTATGAGGCGTCAAAAATGGCCAATTTCCGCTTACTTCCGTCCGGCAACTGGAATGCTCAGGTACGGATAAAGGGCAAATCTCCCCAGTCGAAAACTTTCAGCACCAAAGTTGAAGCAGAGTCATGGGCGAACCAGATCGAAGCCGTGACGATGGATCACAAGCATCACACTATTTATACGTTGGGCATGACGTACTGCGAAACCATGCTCAAGGGCAAAAGCAGCTACGACCATGCACTGAAGATCGTGGAGCATCTGGGTAGGCACTTCACGCAGCCCATTCACGAAATCACCCCGCAGATGATCAACGACTTCAAGATCATGCGATTGAAGAAGGTAAAGCCGTCAACGTGCAGGACGCAGCTTGCATTTATGTCCCGCTTCTATCGATTCGCCAAACGCGGCTTACTGATTGACATCCACAACCCTGTCAGTGATATCGCACTGCCAAAGCCTGATCGATCTTCTGACAAGGTGATCCGTGCAAGCGAGCTTGAGCGATTACTGGCGAAGCTATCTCCAACCATGAAGCTCATCGTTGAACTGGCATACGAAACTGCCATGAGGCGTTCCGAAATCCTGAAGCTGACGAAAGACTGCCTACACCTCAAAGAACGCATTGCAGATGTGATCGATGGGAAGAACGGCACACGATCAGTTCCCCTCACCCACCGAGCCGTTGAGATTCTTGAACTCGCCCAACTGTGGGCCACCGTGGAACGCCACCCGAATGGCCAAGTCTTCACTGTCACTCCCCACGCTGTTACTCAGGCTGTACGCCTTGCACGTGTAAAGGCTGGACTTGATAGCAGCGTCAGGCTGCACCAGCTCAGGCACACCAGAATCACAAACGTCGCCAAGAAGGGATTCAACAACGCACAGATCATGATCGTATCGGGCCACAGGGACACTCGATCCGTAGCACGTTACTCACACCTGAATGTCAGAGACGTGCTGCACCTAATAGATTGATCAAGCCCCGCAATATCGGGGCTTTCACTACAGCGGTTGAAGCTTAGGCGTAAGAGAGCAGCTTCCATGTAACGGCTTTGCTGTTGTGTGGAGGGAACACGTTCCCCTTAGCGATTGGTGCAGTGGTCGAAGGAGCGTCTTGCGATTTCCATACGCCGCTCTCTGGCGACTTCTCGCCTGTTTTACCAGTAGTTCCGATTGGTGCCTTGCTCATTTTATTTCCCCGTGGCAGGTATTGCTCGGGCCGCAACATGCAGCCTGAAAGCTACCCTAGCGTAGATTGGATCCAATCAATATCAAGGCGATGTCACACCTTGAAATATATGGATCCAATTGATCGCTGAGCTGGTTGGGCATGAAACGGGCTCTGTGACGCACGACGTATATTCGAAAGGTGCGAGTGCGGTACAGAAGCTGGCGGCAATCTCCAAACTTCCCACTCTTGCTTGAGGCAAGGCACCAACGGCAGGGGTTTCGAGGCTGCTTTACGCAATCACAGAAACCATCGATAACCCTCGATAAACCCCGTCAAAACCCGCACCAATTTCGTCAGACTCCAAGTACCCACTTCCGCTCTGTTCAGTATTTACTGGCCTCCATGTCTGTCTGAACTAAGCAGGAGGCGTTCTCCCTCGCTGGAAACCGGTTTTGTGCTTATTGAAGCTATTGGAGGTGTGTGGGGATTGGAGTGCTTAGATGCCACAGTGCGTTGCATAGTTGCCACCCAGCGTCAACTAGTCCTTGACAGAAAGTGTCAAGCTGTGTAGAATGATCACTTCAGACAAACACGCCGAACACGTCCCGCACCCATACAGTGCCAGATGATCGGTATTGTGTTGTCTATATATTGGCTGACCACCACTGACGGTCGAAGCAACACCGCGAGATTAACCATGAATCATCTTCAAATGATCCAACTCAATAAAGAGGCCGAGTACCGACGCTAACAAAGTTCATTCCTTCAATGAAGATAGAACGATGACGACGATGCCGACCTTGAGTCGGTTTTTTATCGTCTTTTTTTTACCATTTAGGAGGAACTAATGAATCACAGCAATGAACAGTTCAGCATCAAAACCGTTTACGTACACCCGGAATTCTTCGGTCTCCATCTCGACTACTCACTGGGTGAAGAGGCTCCGCTCTTTGCTCCACCACGAGACGCCAAGCTGCTCTGCGGAGTTGGCTACGATTCGGCAGAGAGACGCAAAGCTTTGGGTATGCCTTATCACGAGACTACATGTCGTTCATTTCAGCGATGGAAAGACATGCTTAATCGGTGCTACAGGTCGGGAGCTACTGCATATACCGGCTGTACGGTTTGCCCAAAATGGCATGACTTCCAAGAGTTTGCAGATTGGTTTGTGGGTCAGCCTTACGCATCCGAAGCGGACATGGAACTGGACAAGGATATTCTTGATCCACTCAATACCGTGTACTCACCGGAATTCTGTTCGCTGGTCCCGAGGGTGATCAATCAGATGTTTCGAGATACTCGAAGTCAGCGAGGGATGCTTCCCATTGGCGTAACTGTGGCGGCGAGAGGCGAAGGGTTTGTTTCTCGTCTCTCGATGTATGGGAAGTCGGTGTATCTTGGGAAGTGTCACAACATTATCGAGGCTTTCGAAGCGTACAACGCAGCTCGACGGAATTACTGCAATGAGCTTGTAGAGAAATATGAAGGGCAGATTGATACTCGTGTCATTGAGCGACTCCGCACGTCTACACGCCACATTCGTGACTAAAAACTCCAATGTTACCGCCGTAAGCACTTGTCTGCGGCGGTCACTATTTGACAAACCAAACCCCGGCACTACCCGAGAGGAACTGCCTATGAAATGAACTTGAACAGGAGATTATCCATGCTACACATTGCACGTAAAAGCACACACAACATCGAACATTTTATCGTAGAAAAGCACACAGGCGAGATACTGGGGAGCTACACGATCCACGCCCTACCCCAGACGACTTACGATTACACGTCGATCCCGACTACCAAGAACCAACCGGCTCACCTGCGCTACGACCTTGACCCAAATCCACGCCGCGAAGCTGTTGAGATTGTGGTTGAAGCCTTGCCGGATGGCGCTGTAGACCTTGACGCACAACGCAGCAAACGCGGCCCCAAACCCAAAGCCCTGATCAATCAGAACGCAAGCCATTTCAAGGTGGCCCAGGATGAACGCCTTGGCTGGGTTGACGATTACGTCTTTGGCGCCTGCATTACTGTGGCAGGCGTCCATAAAGGCACGCTGAACGTCAGCCCTTCCCATGTACTACGAGCTTGCCTGCTCAACGAAATCAGCACCGAGATCGTGAAGCGCGTTATTCGCCTAGAAGGTCTACGCACGATGAGCGACCAGCAAGCACGAAGAATCTGTCAGTGTGCCCGGTTCGCCATTGGCGGAATGGAAATCTACCTTGAACGGAATCCGACAGTACGTCAGGAACTACAGTTCGAAGTGGATTTCGCCAACTCCTACCATGAAAACAACGCGGACATTCTGAAGGCGGTTGGTGGTGATGAGCCGCCCGCACCTGTCGTACTAACTGCGCCAGTACGCGAGGCACGGAAGATTCCACAGCAGATTACCGAACTGTACAACGCTGGCGAGTATCTGGCGTATGGCGAAGCATTGAGGACATTCCGCCGGGGGCTGACTGCAATCTGAATTACGCTCGGATATAGAAGTGAAGCGAAGCGAACGATTGGCTTGACGGTTTGAGGGGCAGAATTAAATACGCTCGGATAAGAGAGAAGCGAACGCACGGAGACGGCAACGTCTAAGCTGAAGAACACTTGAATTTGTTGCACACTGAAATAGGTCTGGGGCACTAACTCACGAAGTGAAGCCCCAAAGAAATAATGGTATACCTCTTGAACTTACGTTCAAGGCTTAGCACGGGTAAGGCGACAGCCTTGAGCTTATCCCTCCTGAAGAGTTCCCCTCTTGAGGTAGTTCATCCAATAAATTAATAAATTGTTGATCAGCTTCAAAATGGAATCATTCATCAAGCAAGCTTGATAGTGTTATACCATCTGACCTTCGGTCAACGGTTAGCACGGACAGGCGATAGCCTGAGAGCAACCTTCTTAAATACGGGATTCACTGACGTTCATTAGTACCCGTAATAAATTTCAATTGTGATCAAGCTTCAGTTGTAATCCTACTGAAAGCTTCCGCTTTCCTGATGATGCTTCGTTGACCTTCAGTCCCGCTGCTTGAGTACTAGTCAGTGCGTGGGGGGAGCAATCCTAAAAGGCTTCTTAGGAAAGGTCCCCTCCCAATCATCGTGCATCGCACCGAATTATCTACCGCAGGTAGAAGTAAAGGAACACCACTACCAGCACGACAAAAATCACCCGACCTTGGATTACGTCAGAGTTCGCCTTGTCCACCTTGATCTGTTTGTAGGTGTCGGCGTCGCTCAAACCCTGCTCCTTGTACTTCAATACATGGTTGATTTGCTTGTCGAGTTTCTTGTTGTGGCTGTTTTTGTTTGACGTGACGATCAGCCAAACGATCAACCATAGACCCCCAGTCAGAATGGTCATGATCAGGTGCAAGACGTGGTTCGTGTTCTTCTTCTGGCTGGTCAGTACAAATAGCTTTTCGTTCATGGTTCGTCCGCAATCGGTGAGTGGATGGCGTACCTCGCCAGAGGTTAATTTATCTGAAATTCAGATATCTGAAAACCAGATATAGGTTGGAAGGCTTTCCACTCGTAGCCAGTCAGCCATGTCCAAGACGATATATCGACCCGAAAACGCTGTGCTTTTGTCGCTGCTGAAGAAGCACAGGAAAGCGGCTGGCCTGACTCAAGTCCAGTGTTCAAAGGCTCTGGAGCGTCCACAGTCCTTTATGAGTGACGTTGAAAGTGGGACGCGTCGCTTGGATATCGTGCAGCTTCGCGACCTGTGCAAAGTCCTGGGAATTGGCTTGCAAGACTTGATCGCAGAGTTTGAGAAGTCATTGTCAGCAGATGACGCCACGAGACCCTCCTGATTTTGTTGATGTAGCGGCAATTCCTTTGTCTGAGCAACTGAGATCGTGGCATTCTGACCCATAAAGTCATTACAAGGACGAGGGGCAAGCGATGGGCGAAGAGTCTGCTGGTGATAACAAGGTCAAGGAAACGATAGACGCGGTAACCGGCTTGGTAAAAGCCGTGCCTGTGTATGAGGACTTGCTTCAACCAGTGGCGAAACAGGTAGGGAAATCGCTGGAGACGATCGGTAAAGCGATCAATGTTGCTCTCGCCCCTGTTGGAATCTTGGTTTGGGGGTATGACAGGTGCCAAGAGTTCATATCTACAAAGGTTGCAGAACGTCTGAAAGATGTCCCGCCTGAAGACATCATCACACCAAAGCCAAACGTGGCTGGCCCTGCTATTGAGGCGCTACGGTACACAGGGCATGAAGAATCGTTGAGTGACATGTACGCGAACCTTCTCGCCGCAGCGATGGACAAGAATACCGCCGATGGGGCACACCCTGCGTTCGTGGAGATAGTTAAACAATTGACCCCCGACGAGGCGAAGTTAATCGGCTACTTTCTTAAGCCTGTACCACTTCCACTCTTAACAGTCAGGGCTGACAAGGATCCGGGGCGGGGCGGGTATGATGTCGCTGTCAATGTTTCGCTCTTCGGAAGCTTGGCTAGTCTTGCCCTGCCGAAACTAGTCCCGGCATATCTCGATAACCTTTGCCGTCTAGGGTTGATTGATATTCAACCGGAGTACTCCTACGTCGATACAACTTATTATGACGCGCTTGAGAAATCTGAAGAGATTAAGGCATATCAACAGCAGGTGGCGTCAATGCCAGAACATAAGTGCAATTTGGTGCGTGGTGCTGTAATCGTTACAAACCTTGGCAAGCAGTTTGGGAGTGTCTGTGTAAAAGAGAAAAAGGCATAGCATTCCTCAGGGAAGTCTCGTACCTAGCAACCTATTAACCGGCGAACTAGCGTGCGAAGATTCCGTCGCAAACCGATCAAAGACGAAATCCATGACAGACAAGAACGAAGCTATCGCCAATGCCCTAGAGCTGCTGCTGATCAATCAGGATGGTATCGTTGCTGCAATCGAAGAACTCGCCAAATGGATTGCCGAACGGGGCTCAACGGACATTGCTGATAACGCAGTCACAGCTTTGCAAGCGCTCGACCTCAACGCCGAGGGCATCACTTCTGCCATCCGGCTACTACGTCAAGAATCGCCTTAACGCTTTGTAGACGAACGTCAGCAATATGTTATGATGACCCCATCACCAACGATGGCAGGGCGAACGATGAAACAGGTAGTGGCTTATGCACGAGTAAGTACAGACGATCAGTCACTTTCCGTTGCTGGTCAGTTCGCCGCTATCAAGATCGCCGCTGAAGCCAATGGATGGGAGATTGTTGCTGAGTTCACAGACCATGGCGTTTCAGGCAGTGTTGACCCCCTAGAGCGTCCACAGTGCAGACTGGCTCTGGCAATGGCGAAAGGCTTGGGTTGCCCAATCGTCGTTCATCGCCTCGACCGTCTAGGTCGTGACCACGCACACTTCGTCACCTTGCAGAAGAAATTCAAGTTCATCGAAGCCGAAGACGTACATGGCAGTGGTCTGGTGCGAAATATCAAATCCCTGCTGGCTGAAGAAGAGTTGATCAAGATTCGCCAACGAACCAAAGACGGATTGGCAGAACTGAAGAAGGACGCTGCCAACGGTGACGCTGTAGCACAAGCCAAGATTGCCCGTCGTGATGCTGGCCGTAAGGCCGCTTGGGCCATCGGTAATGGTGCTGCTGTACAAGCCAAAGCAATCAACGCCAACAACCGTGCAAAGTCATTGGAAGCTGAACTGAAAGCCTGCCTGTACGATGGTCAGCCTACGTTCGCCGCCATCGCCAAATGCCTGAACGCCAAAGGTATAACCACTGAACGCGGGAGTGCATTCCAACCAATGACGGTGAAGCGCCTGATGGAACGATTGAACTTGTCTCTTGTGTGACTCCAAGCCCGCTCAGGAGCTTGCATACCGCTCGTGACAGCGAGTTCACACCAACGGCAGTACGTCGCCTGATGCTCGCTTTCAACGTCTCGTTCTGAGCCTGTAGGAGCTTCCAGCGGGCACAGAGGCACCAATCGTTATTTTGAGATTTGTCAGCTTTCTGGTTGAGACGGTCGCACCGTGTTAAGCGCCTAGGGCACACAACTTACTTTTCCCAGCCCTGCGCTAGAAACCTTCGAAGAAGCTCACTTGCTTCCGGCGGCGGGGCTGGGAAATCACACAGAAAGCGTCCTTGGTCATCCCTTGCAGGGGAAGGCTCGCTGTAAAGCAAACAGCATCAATATCCCTTCGTCCATGTTTAGCTTCTCCGGATTTTCCTGTAGATATTTCACAGCGATTCTTGCCGCTTGAATGTTCGGTGGGGAAGGAGTTGGCATACAGGTTTGGGCCTGTTTGGAGAGAGCTGGGTTCGTTATTCCACGCAGAGAAGTCACCCCCTGTATGACCCCGATGCAGGTTCCAGCACCGAATGCGTCGCCTTCCTTCCCGTTGGTTTCGTAAAACTTGACGACCGACTGACAGCCGCTCAGTAGTTGATTCCCGTCTGCCATCGCAACACCAGAACCTATCGCCCCAACCAGTGCAGCCGCTACCCCAATCCATGCCTTCATGCTGAATTCCTTGGTGTGTGTGTGTAGTGGCACGATGTTACACACAAGGAGTAATTTTATGAAAAACCTGATTGCAGGGATTGTCCTGCTCCTGGCCTGCACGATAGCGAACGCTGACGGCCTGATTCAGAACGCGGGTATGAAGCCACTCGTGAACAATGACGCACGCGCCACTTTGAATATCATTAGCTATTATTACTAGGTTAGATCCCATTCTCCTGTCCCTATGGACGTGAGTCATGATCTCTACGCTTGAGCTTCGCCACATTATTGAATGTGGATTCCAGCCGCTCTCGTGCACCTGCTCAGTCAATCCGGACGGATCACTGATGATCAAGGTGTTCGATCCTACCTCTGGCCGAGTCGATCTCCTGGCCACTGCGGGCACGACCAGCCAACTGACGTCTAGCCGAGCCATTGAAAACTTGATTGGAGAGCTTCGCTCTGAAATGGTAGTGCACCAAGCGACGGGCACGGTGGTGTTAGCGATATAGCAAAGGTTGTATCGCCTCGGATGATCGCATGTAGAGAATAGGCCGGAATCGGACTAGCGGTAGTCAATCGTGGGATTTGGCTGTGCTGATACGCTCAAAGCGAATACCCGACTAGATCGCGTCTTCAAAAACCTACGTGAGTGCGATTCAGCCGGGAGGGACGCCATCGTGCATTTCCTGCTGACTGATGCAGAGGAAGGCATTGAAGGCCACACGGTTTCCTACAGCCGCACCTGAACCCGGCCTCAGCCTTGGAACCGCAGGCAGCACTGGCAATATTTCCGGCATCTGTGGCTAGATGACTCCCCACCACAACGCACATCGGAAGAGTAAGGGCGGAGCATGCAGATACCACAGGAAATTTTGGATCAGGTGAGAGACGATCCATTAGCCGGAACCATTGCAGCTTGTGAGTTCATCGAGGCATCGTTCAACCCCAAATCAGCCTGGGAGCCAGATGATGAGGAACCGCTTTTCGAAATTTACAGCCTGATAAGCACCCTTAAGGAAGCAAAACGAATCGAATTTCTCGCTGCCGAGCCTGACATCAATTCTGCATTTCCACAGAGCTGTGCACAGCTCTCTCGCTTTATGGGCGAGGTCAAGACCCAGCTTGAATCAACGCTTCGAAACCTTACGAATAAACGCAAGGTCGACCAATTCAAGAAGCATTTCTCACTCACGATCAATGATGCCTTCGGCTACGAATTCACAGACGGCGACCTTAAGCGCATTCAGCATCTATTGAATGAGTTACGAGAAATGGTTTCAGCTAACACGGAGCTGGATGCAGATCACAAACAGCGCCTTCTGAAGCGACTTGAAGAAATGCAGAAAGAAATGCACAAAAAGCTTTCCGACCTCGGCAGATTTTATGCGTTCGTAGGGGAAGCTGGCGTGATGCTCGGAAAGCTTGGAAAGGATGCGAAACCGTTTGTTGACCGAATGAGAGAGCTGGCTGGAATTGCATGGAATGCTCAAGCTCGGGCAGAAGAGCTACCAAGCGGCAGCGATCATCCAATGCTTGGCAATGACCCAAAGCCACCTGCAATCGAGTGATCCCGCACAGGTCAAATAAGCTGCACGCATCAGACACAACCCTTCTCAGCAGTCGCCGCAGGCACCAACACCTTGCCTGTGGCACCTCTAATCTCACGGAAATTAGCGTTCACATTGCCCAGTGTGAACGAAGCCTATATTTTGTGAACGTTCTGAAGAAATCCAGAAGCACAAAAAAGGGCCCACCTTTCGGTGAGCCCTTCCAGACCGCCCAGCAGAGCGGATTTTGTTTGGTAGGCGCGATTGGACTCGAACCAACGACCCCCACCATGTCAAGGTGGTGCTCTAACCAACTGAGCTACGTGCCTGCTGTGAGGCGGCATTCTACGGAATTCCGGAGGGGTGTCAACACCTTTTTTCGCGCTAACCCTATGAATATGCAAAATATTTAATTTTGTCGGTACGAAGAAGATTTTCCGGGTGGCTGGCGGGCGATTTTCAACTCGGGTAGGATCAATGCATTCGTAAAATATATTAAACAGAGGCTGCCGGATGGCTAACACTCCCTACCCCGAGTCCTATTACGCAGCATCGGCCAATGCGGCTCCGCCGCGCCCGGCGTTGCAGGATGACGTCGAGACCGATGTCTGTGTGATTGGCGCCGGTTATACGGGGCTGTCCTCTGCCCTGTTTCTGCTGGAGAGCGGCTTCAAGGTCACGGTGCTCGAAGCCGCCAGGGTGGGGTTCGGGGCGTCCGGGCGTAATGGTGGGCAGATCGTTAACAGCTATAGCCGCGATATCGATGTCATCGAG
>NZ_JBFULI010000048.1:0-49180 GCF_056400405.1 Pseudomonas sp. P5_B3
GCAAAGGGCAAAGGAAAGCGCTTGCGCAAGCGCTTTCCTTTGCACTATGTTTGTCGAACAAGAACACCGATGAGAGGTTTCACTGCTTCTCAAATCGGCAGATAAGGAGTCAACCGCTATGCTCAGTACTGGATCTGAAAGTCCTCCTCCTGCTCTATTGGAAATGCGTTCCATCTCCAAGTCATTCAATGGCGTACGCGTGTTGCATGACATCGACCTTAGTATTTTTCCCGGACAAATCCACGCGCTAATGGGCGAAAACGGCGCCGGAAAATCCACTCTGATGAAAATCCTGTCGGGAGCCTATATAGCCGACAGTGGCACTATCCGAATCGATGGATGTGATATTCGAAACTATGGCCTGAACGATGCGAAGCGCCATGGCATTTCAGTTATCTATCAAGAGCTCAGCTTGTGCGCGAATATGAGCGTGGTCGAGAACATCTACCTGGGTAGAGAAATTCGTCGATGTGGGGTTGTAAACCACARGGCAATGACCGAAGGCGCGCAGGTTGTACTAAAGCGACTTGGCGTCACATTTGATCCGCACGCGCTGGTCGGTACATTGTCGATCGCCGACCAACAACTTGTTGAAATCGCCCGTGCAATTCATGCCGATACGCGAATCCTGGTGATGGATGAGCCTACAACGCCGCTGTCTTCAAAAGAGACGGAAAGTCTATTTAGGTTGATTCGCCAGTTACGTGATGATGGTGTTGCGATTATCTATATCAGCCATCGAATGGCTGAGATATATGCATTGTCCGATTTTGTTTCGGTGCTCCGGGACGGCCGTTACGTGGGTTCGCTGGACCGTGGCACGCTATCGGCTGAAACCCTGGTCCGGATGATGGTGGGTCGCGATGTTTCCGGTTTCTATGCCCATGAGCGTGCTACGTGTTCTTACGAGCAACCGGTACTACGTGTCCGCCACCTTACTGATGGTTTAAAAATTCGAGATTGCAGTTTCGATCTGTATGCCGGCGAAATTCTCGGGATTGCAGGGCTGGTGGGCTCAGGGAGAACAGAACTTGCCCGATTAATTGCAGGTGTCGATGCATACTCGGGTGGACACATTGAACTGGACGGCGAAGTTGTAGCCATACGCTCCCCTCGCGATGCAGGCAATGCAGGTATCGCCTATCTGACAGAAGACCGTAAAGCCTTGGGCCTCTTTCTCGATATGAGTGTCCACGACAATATCAATGTTTGTGTATTGGGAAATGATGCTTCATTGACGGGTTTTGTGGACCGGACGGCTGGAACCGGACGCACCGAACAAGCCATTCAGGCACTCAATATCAAAGCATCTCCAGACATCAATGTCGGCGCGCTGTCTGGAGGCAACCAACAAAAGGTTTTGCTGGCTCGTCTGCTTGAGATGAAGCCCAAAGTGCTGTTCCTGGACGAACCCACCTCGGGTGTCGATATTGGAGCCAAAACAGAGATATATAAAATAATCAATGCATTGGCCGCCTCCGGCGTTTGTGTAGTGATGATTTCAAGTGAACTGCCAGAGATTGTTGGAATCGCTGACCGTGTATTGGTCATGTGTGAAGGGAAACTTGTCGCCGAACTCGGTGGCCGCAGCGGTGTTGATATCACACCCGAAACCATTATCGCGTTTGCCACAGGCAGCGACAGCTTGACTCTAGCCAACGGAGACTTAGTTCAATGACTTCCCCACTGCAACGCAAAGCAGCAAGTGACTTCATCACACCCAATGCGCGGAACATTGCCGGACCAGGCGCACAGGAAAAAATGCGCCAACTGATGAGGGTAGCGGGCATGCTTCCCGTATTGTTGCTCCTGTGTGTGGGCTTCAGCCTGATGAGCGACAACTTCTTCTCGGCGCAGAACTTCTCGATCATCAGCCAACAAGCCTCTATCAATGTGGTATTGGCATCCGGCCTGACTTTCGTGATTTTGACCGGGGGCATCGACCTTTCAGTGGGTTCGATCCTGGCTGTTTCCGCGGTAGTGGCGCTGTTGGTATCGCAAGTTCCCGGATTGTCCTCTCTGGCCATCCCTGCGGGGCTTGGAATCGGCCTGTTGCTCGGGCTCGTCAATGGCGTATTGGTCGCTTTTGGCAAGCTGCCTGCGTTTATAGTCACACTGGGCGGATTGACGGCGATGCGTGGGATCGCACGCCTCATCGGCGAAGACAAAACGGTGTTCAACCCCGACTTGTCATTTGCCTTCATTGGAAACGATACGTTGTTCGGGGTGCCATGGCTGGTTGTCATCGCGCTGGTAGTGGTGACTCTTTCGTGGCTCATTCTTCGTCGGACGGTTTTAGGCGTACAGATTTACGCAGTGGGTGGCAATCCTGAGGCCGCGCGGTTATCGGGAATCAAGGTCTGGAAAGTCCTGCTCTTCGTTTACGCCATATCCGGTTTGCTGGCAGGTGTGGGGGCCATCATGACTTCCGCTCGTTTGATGGCGGCCAACGGTCTGCAAATGGGCCAGTCCTATGAACTCGACGCTATCGCCGCCGTCATCCTGGGTGGCACACGTTTCACCGGCGGCGTCGGCACCATCGTCGGTACGCTGATTGGCGCCCTGATCATCGCGACACTTTCCAACGGTCTGATATTGCTGGGCGTTTCGGATATCTGGCAATACATCATCAAGGGTGTCGTCATCATCGGGGCGGTAGCACTCGATCGTTTTCGGCAGGCCGGCGCACGAACCTGAACTCTATAAAACTCCTCTAATACTCCAACAATAAGAGACTGTGCTCATGAAAAAAACAATATTGGCCGCTGCTTGTGCACTCCTGGCATTTAATACCGCTCAAGCGCAAGAATTGAAATCCGTCGGGATAACCGTTGGCTCGCTGGGAAATCCGTATTTCGTAGCGATGGTAAATGGCGCCAAAGCGCAGGCATTGCAGATCAACCCCGCCGCAAAATTCACCTCAGTCTCGGCCGACTACGATCTAAACAAGCAGTTCACCCAGATCGATAACTTCATTTCGTCGGGCGTAAACCTGATTCTTGTCAATGCCGTCGACCCTGTAGCGATTGCACCTGCGATTGCCAAAGCCAGAAAGGCCGGCATAGTGGTTGTGGGGGTTGATGTCATGGTGCAGGGTGCCAACGCCACGGTACAGACAGATAACGTTGAAGCCGGCAAGATAGTCTGTCAGTACATTGCCGAGCAGCTGGGTGGCAAGGGTAACGTTATTATCCAGAATGGTACGCAGACTTCAGCAGTCCTGGATCGTGTCAATGGGTGTAAGAGTGTTTTCGCACAGGCACCCGATATCAAGGTACTGTCCGATAATCAGGATGCCAAAGGCTCGCGAGAAGGTGGCTACAGCGTGATGCAAGGCGACCTGACTCGCTTTGCAAAAATCGACGCGGTGTTCGCTATCAATGATCCCCAAGCCATAGGTGCAGACCTGGCAGCAAAACAACTCAAGCGTAAAGGCATCATTATCGCATCGGTGGATGGGGCTCCCGATATAGAGACAGCACTCAAAAGCGATACACAGATCCAGGCTTCTGCCTCTCAGTCCCCTTGGGGCCAGGCACAACAGGCCGTAACGATGGGTAACGACCTGCTGAATGGCAAATCCCTGGAGAGCACAACGGTACTGCTTCAACCCTCACTTGTAACCCGAGCTAATGTTATGGAGTACAAAGGTTGGCAAGCTGACCAATGACTAATATGCGGTTTAGTCAGGTGGCATAGGGGTATCCAGCCACATCTGGAATGCGGGTAATGGCTGCTGCGAGGTACTCGTAGTAGCCGAACAGCCTGAATTTAATGATCTTCCGGTGGCTCTGGTTAAGTATCAGGCCCATGGATGTGCTTCAATTATTGGCCTCTTAGAGGTGTGCTCGCTAAGGATTCAGTTGATCCTGTTGTCATTATGTATCCATAAGTATTGTTCAAGCTCCACGTATCTCGGTATGGGGGCGTGAACGACGCTTGCTGACGAGAAACCTGGCATGTTTTCCAACGCAAACACAATAGTAAGCATAGAGCTACTTGACTACGTCAAGGCTCTGCCTGGTAATCGAATTGTCGTTGCGCTGGCGGGGCCACCTGGTGCCGGTAAGTCCACCGTCTCTGAGGCCTTGGTAGAGGCCCTTAATCGTATTATGCCGGGGAGTGCAGCGGTCATCCCCGGGGATGGCTTTCATTACGATGACGCGGTTCTTGGATCCTTGAACCTTTTAGACCGTAAGGGCTCCCCCGAAACATTCGATGTGGGTGGCTTCAGGAGTCTGCTGCTGCGGCTTCGTGCGAACAACGAACCAACGGTTGCCGTTCCAGTATTCGATCGTAACCTGGAGATATCCCGTGCCGCAGGACGATTGGTTTCCTCTGACGTGAAATATCTCATCGTGGAAGGAAACTACCTTCTATTGAATCTTGCCCCATGGTCGTCCTTAAAGGACTGTTTTGACACCACCATTATGCTGCAGGTTGACCGTAAAACCCTGGAGACGCGACTGCTTGATCGATGGCGATCATTCGGGTTCGATGAGTCTACTGCCTATGAAAAAGTTCATTGCAACGACCTTCCGAATGCCGAGTTTGTGATTTCGGCCAGCAGTAGAGCTGACTTCACGATCACAGATGAAGAACCTGCTTCTTCTCCTTGAACGAGAGTGTCGCAGCCGGCGTGGCTGCCTATCAACAGGCCAATTAACGCTATCAACAACCTGTAGCGAACCATTAAAGAGCAAACGACTATGTATCTGGTATGTGGCGAAGCGCTGTTCGATTTTTTTAGTGAAAACGACCCCGGAGCTCAAGCTTCAAAAATAAACTACAAGGCCATTACCGGCGGTTCACCGTTCAATGTCGCCGTCGGGCTGCGGCGCCTGGGTATCGACGTGGCGTTGTTTGCCGGGTTGTCCATCGACTATCTGGGACGGCGTTTACAGCAAGTATTGCAGGAGGAGGGCGTGCGTTTGGATTACCTTCAGGACTTCGACGCACCGACCACTCTTGCCATGGTCGCCGTTGGTGCCGATGGCTCGCCGCATTACAGCTTTCGCGGCGAAGGCTGCGCTGATCGTCAGCTGTTGCCGGGGCATTTGCCTGAGTTGGGCGCTGAGGTGCGAGGGCTGCATATCGGCTCGTTCTCGTTGGTGGTGCAGCCGATTGCCGATACCCTGTTGGCTCTGGTCTGCCGGGAAAGTGGCAAACGCCTGATCAGTCTCGACCCCAACGTGCGACTCAACCCAGAGCCGAATATCGAATTGTGGCGCGAACGTATCGGCGCTCTGGTCGAACATGCCGATCTGATCAAGGTCAGTGACGAAGACCTGAACCTGCTCTACCCAGAGCGTGATCCGCAGAGCGTGATCGAGGGCTGGCTGGAGCACCGCTGCCAACTGGTATTCCTCACCCGTGGCGGTCAGGGCGCGACAGTTTTCAGCCGCCGTCATGGCACTTGGTCGGTGCCGGCCCGTGCCGTGGCGATAGTCGATACCGTAGGCGCCGGTGACACCTTCCAAGCGGCATTGATTGCTTGGCTGACTGAGCAGCAACTGGATTCGGTGGAGGGCTTGCAACGCTTGAGCCGTGAACAGATCGACGCAATGCTCGACTTTGCCGTCAGCGCCGCGGCCCTGACCTGCGGTAAAAACGGTCCGGACTTACCTTTTCGGCATCAGTTGCATTGATATCTGGTCAGGATTGTTTCGTCGGCACTGCACTCTACCCTGATCGCGCCGCCTCCGTGCCGGATATCAACACGGGAAAACTTTGCACTCGCCGTTGATGCCGGGGTTTTGGCAGTCGCGCGATCAAGGAAAAACTCACGTCATCGGTGTGTCGAATTTCGATGGCGCTCAACTCAAGCAGGCGGCGAAAGAGATCGTTTCGCTCCAGCCGCCGTGCTCCGTCCTGTGGTGAAAGGTTGCAATCGACCTGGCTCCACGCAATCACAGCCATTAAAAAAAGCGGCCCTTTGGCACCGATAACATCGTTTCTCGGCGGCGCTGCTTTTCACTATATTGGCCGCCAGATCCGGTGAGTGACTCAACATTCGCCACCCTCAGTGCGAGTAGTCTTTATGAATAAAAAACCAGACAACGCAGGGTTTGTTAATGCAGGTGCGGGAACCCGTGCCGTGTGGGGCGGGGAGCAGGTCAGGCATCCCTACAACGCCACTCAAACGCCCATCGTGGTCAGTGCCGCCTATGGTTATGACGACATCGATGTCTGGTACGACGTTGCGTTGGGCAAGGCGCCCGGCTTTATTTACAGCCGCATGAGCAACCCGACAGTCGAGACCCTCGAGGCAAAGATTTGCGAGTTGGAACTGGCCGAATCAGCCGTGGCTTTCAGCAGCGGGATGGCGGCGATCAGCAGCGTGCTCTACACCTTCCTGGCCCATGGCGATCGGGTGGTCTCGACCAGGGACAGCTATGGCGGCACCAACAAGATTTTCGAAGAGTTCCTGCCACGCACCGGTGTGAACGTGACGTTGTGCGAGACGTTCGATCACGAAGAAATCGAACGCGAAATCGCCAAAGGTTGCCAATTGGTGTATCTGGAAACGCCAACCAACCCGACGCTGAAAATACTCGATATCGAGCGTCTGGTGGCTGCGGCCAAGCGTGTCGGTGCCATTGTGGTGGCGGATAACACCTTCGCCACGCCATTGAATCAGAACCCGCTGGCACTGGGTGTGGACGTGGTCATTCACAGTGCCACCAAGTTTCTCAGCGGCCACGGCGACGTGCTTGGCGGCCTGGTGTGCGGTAGTGAATCACTGATGGACAAGGTGCGTCATTACCGGGAAATCAACGGTGCGACGCTCGACCCGTTCTCCGCCTACATGATCATTCGCGGCATGAAAACCTTGGTGCTGCGCATGCGTCAGCAGCAGCGCAGTGCCCGCGCACTGGCCGAGTACCTCTGCGTCGAACCCTTGGTGGAGTCGGTCAATTATCCCGGTTTGCCAGGCCATCCGAATCATGCGGTGGCGTGTGCGCAAATGTCCGGCTTCGGCGCCATCGTCAGCTTTGTGGTGGCGGGCGGCATGGACACGGTCAAGGTACTCTTGCCACGACTGCGATTCGCCCATTGCGCGGGCAATCTCGGTGCGGTGGAAACCATCTACGGTCCGGCCCGCACCACCAGCCATGTCGAGAACACGCTGGAGGAACGCCTGGCCCTGGGTATTTCCGAAGGGCTGGTGCGGATCTCTGTCGGCATTGAAGACACCGACGATCTGCTCGACGACCTGAAACAGGCGTTCGCATTTGTCAGGGGGGCGGGCAACGAACCCGCACCATCAAACACGCAGCTTTCAATCAATGAAAGTTGCGCCGAAGTTGCAAGCTGAAGCGTTAGCGTTAAACCTCACTGCAAGGATGTGAGTGGGGCGTTCATGAAGTGGAATAATAATAAAACTTAGTGGCGATCTGTTTTTTCTCTGCCCAGTCAGTCATCGCAGACGTTAATTCGCGCCCTAATAACTTTCATGAGAGCAACCATGTCCATAAAAGAAGAACAATTTCACTCGCGTTCCGGTTTTAAACAGGAAATGCAAACACGGCATATTGTCATGTTGGCATTAGGTGGCGTCATCGGTACCGGGCTGTTTCTCACGTCTGGATATACGGTTAACCAGGCCGGTCCTCTGGGTGCGGTGATCGCTTATATCATCGGCGCGCTCATGGTTTACATGGTGATGATGTGCCTGGGCGAACTGGCGGTACAGATGCCGGAAACCGGTTCGTTCAGTACATATGCCACCCGCTTTCTGGGGCCCGGTACCGGGTATACCGTCGCCTGGCTGTATTGGCTGACCTGGAYGGTGGCCATCGGTTCTGAATTCACCGCCGCCGGTATCTTGATGGTGCGTTGGTTCCCGGATACACCGGTATGGATCTGGAGTGCGTTGTTTGCAGGTCTGGTGTTTCTGACCAATGTGATTTCGGTGCGCCTGTTCGCTGAGACCGAGTTCTGGTTGTCTCTGGTTAAAGTGGTGACCGTCATCGTGTTTTTGATGATTGGCGGTGGCGCGATTCTCGGTTTGCTGCACATCGAGCAGAGCCACAGTATCGGGTTGAGCAACTTCACTCGCGAAGGACTTTTTCCTACCGGAGTCATGCCGATAGCCATGACGTTATTGGCGGTGTCTTTTGCATTCTCCGGCACTGAGTTGATCGGTATTGCCGCAGGGGAAACCAAAGACCCGCAGCGCAACGTGCCGCGTGCCATCCGCACGACCGTGCTGCGCCTGGCGATCTTTTTCGTAGGGACCATTTTTGTCCTGGCAACACTATTGCCTCGAGAGCAGGCCGGCCTGGTAGAGAGTCCATTCGTGACTGTGTTCACCTACATCGGGATTCCCTATTCGGCAGACATCATGAACTTCGTGATCATCAGTGCCTTGCTGTCGGCCGCCAACTCCGGTTTGTATGCCGCGTCACGGATGATCTGGACGCTGAGTGACCAGGGTCACCTGCCCAAGCGATTCTCGGCACTGACGCGCATGGGCACGCCGCTCAACGCGATTATCATCAGCATGGCGGGTGGGGCTGCCTCGTTGCTCAGCAGTGTGTTTGCCGCCGACACCATCTATCTGGCACTGGTGTCGATCTCCGGATTGGCGGTCGTAGTGGTCTGGATGAGCATCGCTGCGAGCCAGATTGCTTTCCGCCGTCACTATGTGGCCAACGGCGGTGACATCCGCGACTTGAAATTCCGTGTCCGGGGTTATCCATGGGTGCCGTTGGGAGCGCTGGTCTGCTGCAGTCTGGCGTGTGTCGGGATTGCCTTCGATCCGGAGCAGCGAGTGGCGTTGTACTTCGGTTTGCCCTTCATCGCCTGGTGCTATTTCGTGTATTACATTACCCGCAAAAGCCGCGAGCGACGCTTGTCGGTTGCCCCCTTGGCACAACCGTCCGACGCGTTCTAGTCAGYGTCGACGGGATGGGCAAGCGTGCTCGGTGGAGGGGGCGTCCAAGAGGTTCAAGCCATGAAGCAAAAGACGCTACCCCCATTGAACTGGCTGCGGGCATTCGAGGTGTCTGCCCGCTGTTTGAACTTCACCCATGCCGCCGAAGAACTGTTTTTGACCCAGGGCGCGGTCAGTCAGCAGATCCGCCAACTGGAGAGTCATCTTGGGGTGGCACTGTTCAAGCGCTTACCCCGTGGCCTGGGGCTGACCGAGGAAGGCCAGGCTTATCTGCCGGTGGTGCAGGATGCGATCACGCGACTGGCAGTGGGGACCAACGAGATTTTTGGCCAGCACAAACGTCGGCCGATCAAGGTGCGTGGCAGCCTGGCGTTCTTCGTGCATTGGCTGGCACCCAAGCTGGCGGGGTTTAGCCAGGCGCATCCGCATGTCGATATCCGCTACATCAGCAATATCTGGGTCAAGGAACTGGACGGTGAGGATGACATGGAGATTCGCTGGGGCCACGGTCAATGGCCCGGCCTGGTATCGCAGCGCCTGACCTGGGACACGTTGTTTCCGGTCTGCTCGCCGGACCTGATGGCGAAGTCGCCGCTGACGGTCCCGGCGGACGTGTCGCACCATCCGCTGTTGCATGTTCTGGGTTACGAAGAGGGTTGGGGTTACTGGTTGAACATGGTCGGTGCGGACACCGTCGACTCCTCGACCGGCATGCAGTTCGACACATTGATCTGCACTTTGCGCATGGCCGAGTTAGGGCAGGGGATCGCCCTGGCGCGGTCCTCGATGGTGGAGGAGATGCTTCAGGACGGACGATTGGTCGAACCCTTTACCCAGCGTATCGAAGCCAGCGAGTCTTTTTACCTTGTGCGCGGTTCCGGGGCCGAGCAGCACCCCGACGCAGTGATGTTTTCCACCTGGCTGGTCGAGCAGGCACATCGTTTCAAATGAATGGCCGGAGCCAACCATGCGTTATGTGAGTACCCGAAATTCGTCCGTGCAGGTCGACTTCGAACAGGTCGTATTGTCTGGCATTGCCGAGGACGGTGGGCTGTTCGTACCGCTCGAACTGCCGCTGTTTGAAGCGCAGGACATCGCCAACTGGTCGACCTTGCCCTATGACGAACTGGCCTACAGGGTGATCAGTCCGTTCGTGGGGGAGGCGATCCCCGAGACAGACCTCAAGCGCCTGCTCAAAGAGGCTGGCAGTCAATTCAGCCACCGTTCCCTGGCGCCTTTGCATCAGGTCGATCGTAACGAGTGGGTGCTGGAACTGTTCCACGGCCCGACTCGCTCCTCGAAGGATTTTGCCGCGCAGTTGCAGGCGCGGCTGGTGCCGTATTTTCTGCGCAAGCGCGGGCGTCGCGGGGTGGTGATCGGTGCCACCAACGGCGATACCGGGCTGGCGGCCATCGAGGCGTTCAAGCACTGCGAGGACACCTGCGTGGTGGTGTTTTACCCAGAGAAGGGCGTCCCCCTGGACCAACTCCAGCATCTGCAAGCAGCGGCGCACCCAAGGGTTCATCAGTTTGCAGTGAATGGCAGCTTCGATGAGTGCCAGACCATCGTCACCCGGCTGTTCCGAGAATGGCCGAATACGCAGCACGAGGCGATCAGTTTCAACTCGAGTAACTGGGTCAGTGTGTTGGCGCAACTGGTGTTTTACTTCCACGCCGTGTTGCAACTGGGAGGCGGCCAGCGACCGATCGGTTTCAGTGTGCCGGCGGCGAGTTTTGCCGAGGTGTATGCCGGCTACATCGCGCAAAAAATGGGCCTGCCGATCACCCAGATGATTGTTGCGACCAACCAGAACGACGCGTTGCATCAGTTGTTTCAGAAGAACCACTACAGCAGGTCACGAGCCAACAAGACGCTTTCGCCTGCCATGGACCTGTCGATCTTCTCCAATCTGGAACGCTTCCTTTGGGAGCTCTACGGGCGTGACGACCAGGCGGTGTGTGCGCTGATGGAGGGGTTCGAGTCCAGCGGCGAGATGGTCATCGCCAACGAATTCTGGTTGCAGGCGCGGATGATCATCGACTCCTATGCGGTCAGTGATGAGCAGACGCTGACGGAAATCACCTCGCTGTATCGCGACACGGGATACGTCATCGACCCGCATACAGCCACTGGCGTGCTGGCCGCCCGGTTGTATCGGCGAAGCCTGGTGGCGCCAATGGTGACCCTGGGGGAAATCTCGCCGGTCAAGTCGGCGGCACTGCTTGGCGAGTTGGGCATCAGTGTGGCGGGACCGCAACTTGAGGTCGCGACGCAAGGACAGGCGCAGGTTTACCGGATTCAACCGGACGACCTCGATACCATCCATGAGCTGCTCGGCGCGCTGTGAAGGCGCGACAACAGGAGGCCAAGTGAAGCGAATTCTGGACCCCCTCGATGAACACATCATCGCGGAACTACAGCTCAATGCCAGGGCTGCACATGCCGAGCTGGCAGCCAAGGTCAATCTGTCACGCAATGCGGTGCGCCAACGTATAGAAAGACTTGAACGCGACGGGGTAATACAGGGATATACGGTACGCACGGGGGAGGGGCGACAAGCCACTTCGAACATCAACGCGGTGATTTTCGTTTACCGCTACGACCGGATGCGGGGGGCGGAAGTGCTGCAAGCGCTGCGGGCCATTCCGGAAGTCATCCAGTGCGATGTCATGAGCGGTGAATTCGACTTGATGCTGCGGGTGGGCGCTGCGAGCCCGCAGCGGGTGCACAAGGTCTGGACTGAAATTGCCGCGTTGCCCGGGGTGGAAAACACCGTGACCTCCTTTGTGCTGTCGTCTGTCGTGTAGCCCATTTTTCGTACCGCCAAAAGCCAACCTGTGTTGGCTTTTATGCGTGCGCCAGGCATGGCACTCTCACCCGTTTCATCCCAACGTTGCCAGGGCAAAAGCAACCATATCCCCACCGCTATCGCGAGCAGGCTCGCTCCTACAGTTTTGATCTTCAGTGACCGCCAATCCCACGGCCGGCCACAATCCCTGTGGGAGCGAGCTTGCTCCGGGCGGCGTTCCGACGATGAGGCCCTGTCATCCAACATCTCTATTGACTGTCACGCCGCCATCGCGAGCAAGCTCGCTCCCACAGGGGGCAGTGGTGAGGCGGGTTTATGCGGCCAGCTCGATTTGATCAAGCACGCGGTTCGCGGTGATTTCTGCGAGCATCACGCTGTTGGAAATGCCCAGCAGGGCATTGCGGTCACCACCCTCCAGATGATCCACCAGTTGATGCACCATCGGGTAGCTTTGGCCAAATCGGTGGCGCGAGCTGTCCCCAAAACCTGTGGGAGCGAGCTTGCTCGCGATGAGGCCACAACAGTCAACATTGATGTTGAATGTAAGACCGCCATCGTGAGCAAGCTCGCTCCTACCCGATTCCGAAACTCTGTCCTGACACTGGTCAAAACGCCCATAAAATAGAGCAAATTGGCCTATTTCACTGCCCTGGGCCCAGCCCTAACCTAGTGCCCAACAACCCATTCCCCGGATCGAGGGCATAACAAAATGACTGAATACAAATTGGCGCTGGTTGGCTTTGGTGGTGTTAACCGGGCATTGGCTCAGCTGATTGCCGAACGCAACGAACAGTGGAAAACAGAACTGGGTTTCACCTTGAAAATCGTTGGTGTGACTGACTTGTTTCTCGGTTCGGTGATTGGCCGCGAAGGGCTGGACGCCAATGTGCTCGCCCAATTGCCGGCAGTCAAAGGTGCATTGGCGCAACTGTCGGGTGGCGACGTCACAGCCCTCAATGAAGCGGTGATCAAGGACTCCGGCGCGGACATTATTGTTGAAGCCACGTTTACCAACCCGGTGGACGGTGAACCGGCAACTTCGTTCTGCCGTTGGGCGCTGGAGGGCGACAAACATGTCGTCACCACCAACAAGGGCCCCATCGCCCTGCACGGCGCCGAGCTCAAGGCACTGGCTCGACGCAAGCATGTCGCCTTTGAATACGAAGGCTCGGTCATGAGCGGCACGCCGGTTATTCGCCTGGCCCGGCAGGCGCTGGCAGGCAGCTCCATTGTCGGTTTTGAAGGCATTCTCAATGGCACGTCCAACTTCGTGCTCACCAGCATGGAAGGCGGCCTGGGGTTTGCCGAGGCCGTTGCCAAGGCTCAGGCGCTGGGTTACGCCGAAGCCGACCCGACGGCGGATGTAGAGGGTCATGACGTACGCCTCAAGGTGGTGATCCTGGCGAATGAACTGCTGGACGCGAAGCTTACGGTCAGCGACGTCACGTGTAGCGGCATTTCATCCCTCAGCCTTGGCGACATCGAAAAAGCCCGGCAGGACGGTGCGCGCTGGAAGCTGATCGGGTCGGCGATGCGCCATGCCGACGGCTCGAKCAGTGCCAGTGTCGAACCGCGGCTGTTGAACAACGACCATCCGCTGGCCAGTGTCGGCGGCGCGACCAACGCGGTGTCGTTTACCTCCGAACTGCTCGGTGCGGTGACGGTTTCAGGGCCGGGAGCCGGGCGCACGGAAACAGCGTTTGCGCTGCTCTCGGACATCATCAGCATCCATCAATCCATTGCCCGCAACCAGGAGTAAACCCTGTGAAATTATCGCGCCTGGTTCTGGATATCGTGGAGCCGCCCATTGAAGTCTTTAACGCCTATGACGGTTCCGTCATCGGCAGCGTAACGAATGTCTGTGCGTCGCAAGTTCCGCAGTTGTTGGAGACTGGGCGCAGTGGTGCACGAGCGTGCGCGCAGTTAGCGCGTCATCGTCGGGCTCGCATTCTTGAGCAAGCCGCAATCAACATCGAACATGATGCCGGTGTGTTTGCCAGGCTGATCGTCGACGAGGCCGGGAAGACCCTCAAACAGGCGGAAAAGGAGGTCAAACGTTGCGTCAACACCCTCAAGCTGTCGGCCGAGGAGGCCAGGCGCAATGCCGGGGAGGTGGTGCCTTTCGACGCTTATGAAGGCTCCGAATCGCGTCAGGGCTGGTTTTCCCGTGAGCCTCTGGGGCTGATCGTTGCGATCACGCCGTACAACGATCCGTTGAACCTGGTGGCGCATAAGCTCGGTCCGGCCATTGCGGGCGGTAACGCGGTGATTCTCAAGCCCTCCGAGCTCGCGCCATTGTCGGCCATTAAACTGGTGTCTTATCTGGTCGCCGCAGGCTTGCCTGAGTCAGTGGTCACAGTCGCCACCGGCGGCGCGGAACTGGGCAAGGCGTTGGTCGCCGCCCGTGAGGTGCGGATGATTTCCTTCACCGGCGGTTTCGTCACCGCAGAGCAGATTGCCCGCACGGCCGGGTTGAAGAAACTGGCCATGGACCTGGGCGGCAATGCGCCGGTAATCGTCATGGGCGACTGCAACCTTGAGGCCGCTGTCGAGAGTTGCGTGTCCGGAGCTTTTTGGGCAGCGGGGCAGAACTGCGTAGGCACTCAGCGTTTGCTGATTCAGGCGTCGATTTATGAAGCGTTCCGGGAGCGATTCGTCAGCCAGGCCCGTGCGCTTGTGGTCGGCGATCCATTGCTGGCCGACACCGATATCGGCCCCATGATTACTGCGCAAGCCGCGCAGAATGCCGAGCAAGTGGTGAACGAGGCCTTGCAAGAGGGCGCCACGTTGCTCTGCGGCCATCGGCGTGCAGGATCGTGTTACGCCGCCACCGTGTTGGAAAACGTCGATCATGCCAGTCGACTCTGGCGCAATGAAGTCTTCGCTCCGGTGGTGGTATTGCAGCTGTTCGAAACCTTCGATGAAGCCATCGCGTTGGCCAATGAACCCGAATACAGCCTGCATGCCGGGATCTTCACCAATGATCTGGCTACCGCGATGAGCGCCGCACGGAGGATCGAAGCCGGGGGAGTGATGATCAACGACTCTTCCGACTACCGCTTCGATGCGATGCCGTTTGGCGGTTCCAAGTACGGTAGCCTGGGCCGGGAAGGGGTGCGTTTTGCCTACGAGGAAATGACCCAGCCCAAGGTGGTGTGCCTTAACACGTTGGGTTAGTCGATTCGCGGTAAGTGGATCAGCTCGTATGGCATTGGGTCGGTTTGGTCACCGGCCCAATGCGTTTTGCTGAATGGGGAGAAAGGAGAAGTTGAATATTTTCACTGAGCTGATAATCGCCAAGAAAGCGTCTGTTGCAATCTGAGGGGCGGTGAGATCTGAAGAATGACGACTTCTGGCGGTTTTGTGCATGTCGTGACTGACCCTTTGGGCCATAAGCGGTCGGTGACAGGCTAGTGGCAAATCGAATGCAAGCGGGCGCGCTATCACCGAATTAACTGAATCTTATAGCGATGCCCTGACCACCAATGGACAATCAACTGGCTGGGCTCCCGATACGTCGAGGGTCTCGATCAGGTGCCGGGCAGCCTTGCGACCGATCTCGTAGTACGGCAGTTGCACCGTGGTCAGCGGCGGGATGAACAGCTCAGCCATACCGATCATGTTGTCGTAGCCGAGCACGGCGACATCGTCGGGAATTTTCAGGCCACGGCCCAACAATAGCTGATAGGCACAAAAGGCAATGCGGTCGTTGCCACAGATCAGAACATCGAACCGGGGACGACCCTCGATGATGTGCCGGTCGAGGATGGCTGCGGTTTCACCATAGGCATCATGATCGGAAAGGTCGTATTGCAGCAGTGCGTCAGGCGCCAGGCCGAATGCCTGACAGGCACGCTGCAGGCCTTTTTGTCGCAGGCCCCAGGCCAGACTCTGTTTAGGCAGATTGATACACAGAGGGCGCCGATAGCCTTGGCTCAACGCGTGATGTACGGCGCGATACTGCCCAGATTCGTCGTCCGGCACATAACTGACCAGGTGACTGTCATCGGCCAGGCAATTGGCGAGTACCAGGGGTTTGCTTTTCAAGCGCTCGGGAATGCATACCTGGCGAAACCCCATGGCGCTGAAGATCAACCCGTCGGGACGGTGCGACAACATCAGGTCGATGTTCTGGTCGGTGGGCGGGTTGCTCAACAGGTTGAGGATAAAGACATTCCAGCCGGCTTGCTGTGCGGTCTGTTCGATGGACAGCAACAGTTCGACCGCGAACGGTGTGGTCGCGGTGTCCAGCGCGAACACTCCGATAGTTCGCGACTGGAGGTTGTCGCCGCGCATCTTGCGCGCCGACAGGCTCGGTACGAATTGCAGTTCATCAATGGCGCGCCGCACCCGTTGAAGGGTTTCGGGGCTCAGTTTTTCCGGGTTATTGAGCGCTCGAGAAACCGTCATCAGGGACACGCCGGCCAGCTGTGCAACGTCTTTCACTGAAGTCATGCGAGGTGAGCCCGGTCAGGTTGACGCAGAATCATGACACAGGGCCCGGGCTTCTCGCGACTCGAATGACGCTGCTCACAGCCATCCGCCGCTCATAGCCATCCAGAGCCGAGAGGCCATGCCTTGGGAATCGAGACACGCCCGCCACTTCCGTTGGCAAACAGCTTCACGCCCAGACTGTCGGGCCGCGGATAGAGGCGACTGCTGAGGCTGAAGCGCCCGTTCTCGTCGAACACCTCGATGGACGAGCGATCGAGAAACACACGCAGTTCCAGTCGCTCTTGTGTCGGATCTATCGCCACGCTGCGCTGGCCGGTGACTTGTGCACCCGAGCGGCTGCGGTCAAGCACCAGACGCTGCAGCGATGCATCGTAGTAGAGCAGGGTTTCTTCCTGGCCATCGTCGCTGCAACGCAAAGCGATTCCCAGGTGGCCGTCGGTGCAGCCGAGCAAATCCAGCTGCACATGGATTTCGAGCCTGTCGCCATTCACTTCCCGCACCCATCGGGCTCCCGACCCATCCCACCAGGACGTGCCCGGCAATGGCGCCTTGCGCAGTGCGGTCAGCTCCCGTGCCGGATACACGCAAAGGCGATCGGCGCACAGTTCAAGTTCGCGCGGCAACCCGAGCATGCCGCACCAGTGATGGGCCTGGCTCGGCATCGGGCTTTCCCACATGTCGAGCCACGCCCACACAAGGCGGCGACCGTCGGCGGCCAGTAGCGTTTGTGCGGCATAGAAATCGTGGCCGTTATCCAACTCGATAAAAGGCCCGCCCGTGAAGTGCCATTCGCTGTCGAGTCGGCCCACTCGATAACCGGTCTGGTACTTGTTGAGCCGTTCGTAACCCTCGGGTTGCATGCCTTGGGGGGAGTACAGCAGCACATCGCGCCCGTTCAGTCGGAACAGATCCGGGCACTCCCACATATAGCCATCGCCCTCACTGCCACTGGACACATAATCAAGGAACTCCCAGGCGTGCAGATCCGTGGAACGGTATAGCGGCAGCAGCGGTTTATCACCCAGACGCGCGCCGGCAATCAGGTACCAATAGTCATCCTCCTGCCATACCTTGGGGTCACGAAAGTGCATGATCGTGTCTTGCGGCGCGTTCTCGATGACGGCGCCATGCTTGACGAACCGGATACCGTCGGTGCTGGTGGCCAGGCACTGGACTTGGCGGATCGAGCGTTCGTCTCCCACGTCCCCCAGCCAGGTGTGCCCGGTGTAGATCAGTGCCAGGGTATCGCCACACACCACCGCGCTACCGGAAAAACAACCGTCACGGTCGAAGTCGTCGCCGGGCGCCAGCGCAATGGGCAGATGTTGCCAATGGACCAGATCGGCACTCTTGGCATGCCCCCAATACATCGGGCCCCATTTCGCTTCGAAGGGGTGGTGTTGATAGAACACGTGGTATTCGCCACGAAAGTACACCACACCGTTGGGGTCGTTCATCCAGCCCACCGGGGGGGCAAGATGATAATCGGGTCGATAGTCCTGGATGACGCGAGACAGGCCGTCACCCAGGGCGCGCTGCGCAAGGTCAAGGGAAGAAGACATTGGATCGCTCATGGTATTCAAAGACAAGGTCATAGGGCGCGTGCTCGGGCTGAGCGTAGAGAGACGTCATCCGGCAGGGTTTCAATGGCTTGTGGGTGGCGACTCAAGGCAGTGCCGTCGGCGTCGAACAGGTGCAGATTGCCGAACTCCAGCTGCAGCTCGACCTGATCGCCCACCTGCCATCCGGCGTTGACCTCACAACGACAGATCAGTGGCTCGTCCTGACCTGTATCGAGGTGCACATAGGTTTCACTGCCCAGGTATTCGACCCCGGTCACGACGACGCCGGCAGTTCCCTGCGCCGCCTTGAGCGACACGTGTTCCGGGCGAATCCCCAGGCTCAGTGGGGCGTCCACCGCCAGGTTCGAGCTGTCGAAGGGCAGGGCGGTCATACCCAGGACGGGAGTATCGACCAGGCTGGTTTTACCCGGGACATGCAGGCGTGCCGCCAGAAAGTTCATTCTGGGCGAACCGAGAAAACCGGCGACAAAGCGGCTCGCCGGGCGCTCATAGAGTTCGCGCGGTGAGCCGACCTGCTCTACGCGACCGCCATTGAGTACGACAATTTTGTCGGCCAGGGTCATCGCTTCCACTTGATCGTGGGTGACGTAGATCATGGTCGAGCCCAGTCGAGCATGCAGCCGGGCGATCTCATTGCGCATCTGCACCCGCAAGGATGCATCCAGATTGGAGAGCGGCTCATCGAACAACAAAATGTCCGGCTCACGCGCCATGGCTCTGCCCATTGCCACACGCTGGCGCTGCCCTCCAGACAGTTCCTTTGGCTTGCGTTGCAGCAGTTTGTCCAACTGCAGGATTTGCGCGGTTTTCAGCACGCGCTCGCGCAGGCTGGTCTTTTCAGTCTTGGCCAGTTTGAGACCAAAGCTGATGTTGTCGTAGACGCTCATGTGCGGGTACAGCGCATAGGACTGAAACACCATGCCGACGCCACGCTCGCGCGGCTCCAGGTCGTTGACGCGACGCCCGTCGATCAGCAGGTCGCCGCCGCAGATCGAATCCAGCCCGGCGATCAGGCGCAGCAGGGTTGATTTTCCGCAGCCCGAAGGGCCGACGAACACCACGAATTCACCCGCCGCGATTTCCAGGCTGACGTCGCGAAGAATCCGCGCGCCGCCCAATTGTTTGTTTACGTTGTCCAGTTTCAATTTAATCACGATGCTGTTCCTTGTCTTTGTTGGGCATCAACCCTTTAACGCGCCGGCAGTGAGACCGGAAACGATTCGGCGCTGGAAGATCAGCACCAGAATCACCAGTGGGACGGTGACCAGCACCGATGCAGCCATCAACAACCCCCAAGGCAATTCATGAGGGCTGCCGCCGGAAATAAGGGCGATGGCGACCGGCACCGTGCGTTGGGTGTCGGTGAGGGTGAAGGTCAGGGCAAACAGGAACTCGTTCCACGCGGCGATGAAGGCCAATAAGCCCGTGGTGACCAGTGCGGGCCAGAGCAGCGGCAACAGCACTCGGGTCAGCGTGACCCAGGGGGACGCGCCATCCATGATTGCCGCTTCTTCCAGTTCATGGGGCAGTTGCCCCATAAATGTGGTCAGCACCCAAACGGTGAAGGGCAGGGTGAAAATCGTGTAGCTCAGGATCAACGCCCAGGACGTGTTGTACAGGCCCAACGCGCGGATCACTTCGAACAGCCCCGACAGCACGGCGACCTGGGGAAACATCGACACGCCAAGCACCATCATCAACACCGTGCCACGCCCACGGAACTTCACCCGGCCCAAGGCATAGGCGGCGGTCAGGCTGAGGAACAACGCCAGCGTCACCACACACAGCGCAACCACCAGCGAGTTACCGATGGCCCGCAGGAATGAGGCTTGGTGGAGTACCGCCGAGTAATTGGAGAAATCGGGGTTATCGATCCAGTAGCTCACCTCGAACAAGGCGCTGGATGGCTTCAACGACGTCACGATGGCGTAGTAGAAAGGGAAAACCGCATACAGCAGCAATACCCCGATCAGACACCAGAACCCGAGGCGCAACAGCGTTTTTTTCAGCAGGCGCGGGCTCATGAGCGGACCTCCAGTTGACGGCGTCCGAGGTAGAGATAAAGCATGGCGATGACCGCAACCACCAGAAACAACAGCGTCGAGGCTGCGCTGCCGTAACCGACGTCCTGGAACTCCACCAGGTGCTGGCGGGCATACACCGACATGCTCATGGTGCTCGACGAGTTCGAGGTCAGCACATAGATCACGTCGAATACCCGCAGCGAGTCGAGGATGCGGAAGATCGCCGCCACCAACAAGGCGGGCATCAGCAGGGGAAGCGTGACACGCCAGAACACCCTCAGCGGATGAATGCCATCAACCCTCGCGGCTTCGTAGCAATCGCTCGGCAACATCTGCAAGGCCGCCAGCATCAGCAGCGTGACAAACGGCACGGTCTTCCAGACGTCGACGAGGATCACCGCCCACATCGACAGGTCCGCATCGGCCGTCCAGGCCAGGGGCGCGTCAATCAGGCCGAGGCTCAGCATCATGTGATTGATGATGCCGAACTGGTCGTTAAGCATCCATGACCAGATCTTTGCCGAGACAATGGTCGGAATCGCCCAGGGAATCAGAATCATCGCACGCACGAGGGAACGGCCGGTGAACTTGATGTTGAGCAGCAACGCCACCAACAGTCCCAGTACGACTTCCAGTCCCACCGACACCACGGTGAAATGCAAGGTGTTGCGCACCGCGTTCCACCACTGAGGATCGACCAGGATGCCCGACCAGGTGGAACCGTTGCGGAACAGATAATTGCTCAGGCCGATGAAGGATCCGCCACCGGTGTCCGACAGACTGGCGTCGGTCAGGCTGAACCAGAATGTGCGCAGTAGCGGCCAGGCTGCCACCAGGGCCAGACACAGCAGCATCGGTGTCAGAAATAGCCAGGCGGCGCGTACTCGGCGACGTTGTACGGGCGTTTCCCTGGTGAGCAGGAGCTCGTCGCAGGGGGCAGTAGTAGAGACAGACATGGTGATTTCCTTCCTTGTGGCTTACCAGTTCCGGCGTTTGATGCGCGTGAGTTCGCTTTCCAGTTCGGCCAGCGCCTGATCCACAGGCAACTCGCCCGCCAGCACACCATGCACTCGATCGAAGAACGCATTGGAGACCCGTGGATAGCGATCGGCAGTGATGGAGGCGGGGCGCATGACCCCATCGTTGAGAATGCTATGGAGCTGACTGTAATAAGGCATTGCCGCGAGCAATTCGGGATCCTGATACAGCGACTCGATCACCGGGTTATAGGCGGCAGCCAGAGCACGATGTTTTTGCTGTTGGGCACTGGTCAGGTAGCTCACCAGTTCTGCGGCAAGTTTTGGATGGGCGCTGTAACGCGACACCGCCAGGCCCCACCCACCGAGGGTGGAGGCATGGGTACCGGTCTCGCCGCCACGGGGCAGGGGAGCGACGCCGACTTTGTCTTTTACCGCACTGTCCTGGCTTTGCACCAAGGCCCAGACATAAGGCCAGTTACGCATGAACAGCGCATTGCCCGACTGGAATACGCCACGGCCTTCCTCCTCGGTGTAGTTGAGTACGCCACGCGGGGAGATGTCTCCTACCCAGCTTTTCGCCAGGGTCAATGCCGTTCTTGAGGCCTGGTTGTTGACCACGATGTCGCCTTGCGGATTGACCAGCCCGCCTTGCGGTTGGCTGCTGATCCACTCCAGCGCATTACACGTCAGGCCCTCGTAGGCGCGCCCTTGAAAGATGTAACCCCAGGCATTGGGGTTCCCGGCGTTGCGCTCGGCTTGCTGAACATCCCTGGCCGTAGCGGTCATTTCCTCCCACGTCTGGGGAACCTGCTGGTTGTACTTCTCGAGCAAGTCCTTGCGGTAATACAGCAGGCCCGAGTCGGTGAACCACGGCATCGTCACCAGCCGTCCGTTCACCGTGGCGTTATCCACTTGTGCCTGGAAGTAGCCCTGGGTCGCATTGGCAGGAAGCACTTCGCGCAGATCCATCAGATGTTTGGCCAGCATCCCTGGCCACACCATATCGATCTGAATGATGTCGATGTCGGAGGACTGCGCACTGAGGATCTGTTGGTAGAACGACAACCTCTCGGTTGCCGAGTTAGGTGTTGAGACCACCTCGACGTGGTTGCCGGTCTGTTTGGACCACGCCTCGACAGCCTCTTTGCAGAGTTGTAGCTCCGCACCCACCGCGCCGCAGGAGATCGTTAAATCGGCTGCGCTCGACAGGGACGGAAGCCCGACACAAAGGGTGAGCAGTGCTGCTGGAAGGACAGATTTCAGCTGTTTCATAAAGCCCTCTTTATTTTTGTTTTTAGAAAAGTTAACGTTAACATCGCCAAATGTAGCAGCGTATTAGCGATGAGGCATCCTTTTTTTCGTCGATTGCGACAATTCGCAACTCACGAAAAATGGCCGGTCGCGGGAACGACACAATAAAAACAAAACAGGAAATTCACATGCAGAAAGCATCAAGCTGGCTACTCGCAGGCGTGCTCGGCACCTCGGCGGTAACCTCTCAGGCCGCGACTCTGGAAGAACGCATGGCCGCGTTCGAAGCCCGTGCCAGCGCCGCGGAAAAGCGTGCAGCCGCAGCCGAGCAGCAAACCCAGGCACTTGCCAGGGAATTGCAGCAGATCAAACTCGCCACTGCTCCCTTGCAGCCCGCCGCGTCTAATGCGGCAGTAATTTCGGCGCCCGCTTTGGATACCCGACTGGCAAAACTCGAAGCCCGTCAGCAAAGCCTGGAGAAAGAGGGCAGTACCGGACACCTCACTGATGGGTTCAGCTTCAACGGCTACGCCCGCTCCGGATTGCTGATCAACGATCGGCTGGGTGGTGGTCGTGGCGGCCCTTATACAACTCCTGCCGGTTCAGTCGGTGGTGCAGTCGGGCGACTCGGTAACGAAGACGACACCTACATGCGTATAGACCTGTCGAAAGAAAGCTATGCGCAAAACGGCACCCGTTCCAAATTCACGGTCTCCATCGCCGACGGTGTGGAAAGCACCAATGACTGGACGGCCGACGAAAGCAAACTGAACGTGCGCCAGGTATTCACAGCGCTTGACCATGTCGCTGCGTTCAAGGGCAATTCAGTGTTCGAGAACGCCACCCTGTGGGCAGGCAAGCGATTCGATAGAGATAATTTCGATATCCACTGGCTGGACTCGGACGTTGTCTTTCTGGCCGGCACCGGGGGTGGAATCTACGATATGCAGATGAACAAGAATTGGCGTTCGAACTACTCTTTGATCGGGCGTAACTACGGGGATTTCAGTCAAGGCGATCTTAGTGCCGATGTAGAAAGCTACATCCTGACCTCCAACCAGTTCTTCGAGGATGGTCAGTGGCAGTGGATGTTCAATGGCATCGGCGCAAAGAAAAACGATTTCGGTACCCGCACCAATGCAGCGGGTTTGACGCCTGCGGATTCCGGCTTGCACAGCATGCTGGCCAATCACCAGAAAAACTTTTTCGGCAGGGAAGGCTTCTTCAAAACGGCGCTGCTCTATGGGCAAGGTCTGGGAGCCGAGGTCAAGAACATCGGCTCGGATGGCGAACTCATCGACGATGCCCGCGCTCTGCGTCTGGCACTTTACGGTGAGACACCCCTTGCGCCTGACTGGCGTATCGGCCCCAGCTTGCTGGCCGAACAGAGCAAGGATAGATACGTCAAGGGTGACGACTACCGCTGGCTGACCCTGAACGTGCGTTTGGCCAATAAAATCAACAGCAATTTCGAGATGGCCTACGAAATAAGCTGGCAAACCATGAACCTCGACCCGAAGGACTATCTACAACGTAATGCGGTCGACGGTAACTTTTGGAAGTTCACTGTCGCCCCGACATTCAAACCTGAGGTTGGAGATCTTCTCACACGTCCCGAATTGCGAGTGTTCGCAAGCTTCATGAACTGGTCTTCGGATCTGGACAAATTCAGTACCACAGACTCCTTTGGCATGACGGACTTCAAAGCCGGAGGTGTATGGCAATACGGTATACAAATGGAAACCTGGTTTTAATATTTGAACGTGTTCGGCCAACATCTGCTTTGAGGTTGGCGATGAGAACTTCTCTGACTTCAACAAACCCTGCCTTTCATCAAAGCGCATTGAGTAAGTGATTACCGGTCTGATCTGATCAGCCAGCAGTTCCCTACGACAAAATATTGAGGAAATGACGATGGTATTGCCTCGCGCAATAGTGTTTGGCGAAGCCCTGACCGATCTTGTCCAAGGCACTCCCGGACAGTGGAAGGGCTACCCGGGTGGTGCTCCCTGGAACGTTGCACGAGCGCTAAGTCGCTTGGGTGTCAGCAGTGCTTTTGCTGGGTCGGTGAGCATGGATTCACTGGGTGACGAGATAGTTTCGCAGTCGGAAGTGGCAGGATTGGATATGAGGTTTATCCAACGGGTAGACCGAGATCCTTTGGTTGCCATCGTTCCATCGAGCCGTCCCCCAAGATACTTTTTTGCTGGAGATGCCGATCTGTTTTTTGATCCGGATCTGATGCCCGAAGGATGGATCAACCATGCAGAGCTGTGTCATTTCAGCTGCATCAGTTTGGCTCGACAGCCACTGGCAGACAGGCTGGTTAAAATTGCTCAGCAGGCCAAAAAAGCCGGTAAACGGATTAGCTATGATCCGAACTGGCGCAATTTAATGGATAGCCATTATCGGGAGCAGACCTTCCCTACGATGACCACCCTTGCTGACATGATTAAGCTTTCCGATGAAGACCTTCGGCAAATTTATCCAGGGCTGACAGAACACCAGGCAATGGATGAGCTTCGCGCTCTTAATCCTCAGGCGCAGATCCTTTTTACCCGAGGAGAACACGGGATGATTCTCCACACCCCGGACAGCCAACTCGATCAGCCGGCGATTGCCGTGAAGGTGGAAGACACGGTTGGAGCAGGAGACGCTTGTATGGCTGGTTGGCTGGCTGCGCAGTTGCTGGGGATCGTGGACTTGAGAGAGCGCCTGCAATTTTCAGCGGCTTGCGCATCCATATCTTGCCGCCATGCCGGAGCCCATGCTCCAGCGCTAGCTGATGTGGAAGGTTTGCTGCAGCTGCTAAAACATACTTGACCATGGTTGCCGGCGCCGGGGAGTTGTCTAAGTAAATTCGGCAGTTCTTCGGTCGGAATGATCTTCACCGGTATACGCGCGACCTTCTCGGCACCGCGCAATTTTATGCCGGTTTCAACCTTGCCCGGCCCAGTGACGATGTGTCGGGGCTCCACCATAGGTCTCCATCTTTCAAGGGTATGTCCCCAAACATCAGGCAAGAGCTGGGCCAACCCGCGCAAGGCCCATTGGMAGGGGCGAGAGAGGATGGGAGGTGGCTGTTGTAACGCCTTGCAGCTGTAAAGGCCTTTACACCGCTGCTGCCAACGGCGGGAGTGACTGCTATTCAAATCAATGGGTTAGTTTGTGGCATTGGGTGTGCAGCAGGGAATGTGTCAGCACGAAGCTGGCCAATCTCGTACAACAACAAGTGAGACCCTCATGACCCACAAGAACAACCTGAATGACGCTCTGCCGGGAATGCGCGGCATGCAGCATATCGGCATCACGGTGCCGAACCTGTCCGAGGCTGTTGCCTTCTTCGTCGAGGTGCTTGGCTGCGAGCCATACTTCACCTTTGGCGAATTCCGTTTTGAAGACGACTGGATGGAGCGGCACCTCAACGTGCATCCGCGCGCGTCTATTCGCGACTTCCAGATGGTCCGATGTGGCAATGGCACCAACCTGGAAATTTTCGAGTACACAGCTCCCGACCAGAATCGTCGGTTGCCCCGCAACAGCGACGTCGGCGGGCACCACTTGGCGTTCTATGTGGACGACATGGAGGCAGCGGTGGAGTACCTGCAGTCTCGTGGCGTGCAGGTACTGGATACTCCATCGACCTTCACCGATGGCCCGGCCAAGGGCCTGACCTGGGTGTACTTCCTGGCGCCTTGGGGGTTGCAGCTGGAGCTGGTGAGTTTCCCGGACGGGATGGGCTACGAGAAAGGCGTGACGCGCCTTCTCTGGGACCCGCGCACACCTGAGCACTGATTCGACTTGAAAGCCCGGCCGGCCCGGCTCGGGCCGGTTACGGGCGTTTGAAACTATTGGTTTAGCTGTCCAGGGCGTTGGGAGGAACGATGTTGTGAAGCTTCATCCAGCGATATAGGGTCGGGCGCGACATGCCGAGCTCGCGTGCCGCGGCGCTGACATTCCAGCGTTGCCCGCGCAAGCAGTCCTCGATTTCGCGTGCGTGGGATGTCTGTTGTTCCTGCACGGGAACCGAACTCCTGGCCTGTCTTTGATTGACGCTTGGCAGGCATTCTTCGGGCAGGTCGTTCACAGTGATTTCATCCGTCTCCGCGGTGGCCAGCGCGTACTGCAACGCATTGCGCAGCTCGCGGATATTGCCTGGCCAGGCGTAGCCGAGGAGAGCACTCATGGCGTCGCCCCGGATTCGTGCGGGACGTTGGCGCTGTTCACAGAGCTCTCTGAAAATGCGTTCTATCAGGTAGTTCCTGTCGGCCCGTTCGCGCAGCGCCGGCAGGCGCAGGATCGCGCCATTGAGGCGGTAGTAGAGGTCTTCGCGGAACTCGTTTCGTTCAATCAACTGCCGCAGGTCACGGTGACTGGCCGCGATGACGCGGATATTGACCTTGATCGGTTTTTCGCTGCCCAGTGGCATCACTTCCTGCTCGGCAAGCACGCGCAGCAGCCGCGTCTGCAGATGCAGCGGCATGTCACCGATTTCATCGAGGAACAGTGTGCCGCCATCGGCCTGCTGGATCAGCCCTCGCATACCCTTGCTGCGTGCCCCGGTGAAGGTGCCTGGCTGGTAGCCGAAGAGTTCGCTCTCTATCAATGACTCAGGCATTGCCGCGCAGTTGATGGCGACGAAGGGGGCCTTGCGCCTGTTGCTGCTGTCGTGCAAAGCGCGGGCAAGGCGTTCTTTGCCGGTACCGGTTTCGCCATTGAGCAGCAAGTTCAGCGGCTCGCTGCACAGTCGCTTGGCACGAGCGAGCATCTTGCGCATGGCGGGGTCATCGTCGGAGAGCTCATCCAGCGGGCAGCGTTCCTCACTCGAACGTTGAGCTTGAGGGGCAACGGGCGTTCGGCTGGGCTCCATCAACGCGGCATAGAACAGGGCGTTTTGACGGTGGGTACGGAACGCGCGTACCTGGTCGGGGCTGGCGCGGGGGATGCCGAAGATGTCTTCAGGTTCGCAGTCGAACAGATCCTGGATACCGATCCGGCGCGCCAGTGCCGAAGGCCGCTCCGGCAACTGCAAGCCACATTCGGCGAGCAGTACACGGGCCGCGGTATTCGCCGCCAGGAGACTGCCATCCCCGGCAATCGCCAGCAGGTACTGGCGATTGATCAGGACGAACTCGCGGGAACGGTCGAAGCAGAGGATATGAGCTTCACGGTAGCGGCGCAGGAAGTAGGCATCCTCGATCATTCGTGCGTACTGCTTGACCAGTTGCAGGGCGAATTGCTGGGAGTCCTTGGACGGTGGTGAATTCAATGCCGAGATATCCAGCACGGCCAGCAGCTGCCCGTGGGGATTGAAGATGGGCACTGCGGTGCAGGTCAKGGCGATGTGATGAGCGCTGAAATGATCATGGTGGTGGCAGGTCAGCGGCAGTTGCTCCTTGATACAGGTCCCCACCGCGCAGGTTCCTGCGTGGTTCTCGCTCCAGTCGGCGCCGAGGTACAGGCCGGTCTTGCGATGCGCCGCCTCATCCAGTGGATCGCCGAGGAACTGCACGGTGATCCCCCGGCTATCGGTGAGGAGAATGACGTACCCCAGCTCGGCGATGTGGCGGTACAGCTGCTCGACGCCTGCACGGGCCACGTTGATCAGCTCGTCCGCGTGGTCCTGGTGTTCCCGCAATACCTGACGCGGAACAAACCGCGGTGGCGCGGGCTTGGCCGGATCCAGACCGTAATCCTGGATACAACGCTTCCAGGACCGGGTGATGATGGACTCGTGCCCAGCGCTATCGCTGGCGTAGGACAGCACAGTGTCGATGTGCAGGCTGGGGGTCGAAAGGGTGCTCATGCGGCCTCCCGGGCACGGGATGAGGGGTCCGTGACGATCTTGTTCTTGTTTGGCATCAGCACGTGGGGGGCGGGCTGGCACGGTTGCAATCACATTACGAGTTTAGCCCTGCGCTGTCACTTCCCTCGTTGATCGCGGCCGGACCACCGTCAGAAGACCGGTAAAGGGTCACCCTTATTGGTTGGCGGTGCCCGGCAATGCCGCCGCTGCGATCTCGCACTCAGTTCAGGTATCGCCAGCCTTTACGTATGTAAAAGGCTTGGACGGATGCTTACAGGTGTAAAGCCTTCGCTTTACAGGTCATGCTCGAAAGATGTTTTTTTTGAGTGCTAAAAAATCATTTAAAAACAGTAAGTTAGGATCTGTTTTTGGCATTGGCACACAAGTTGCTCCTTCACTATCGAAGGGGCCGAAAAGGCACCCGGACTAATAACAATAACGTCGGCCACACCTGTTCCCACCTTACAGGCGTGCCGGCAAAAGCCTGGAGCTCTGCCATGCATGACTCTTCACCCCTGAGAGGCCCTCTGAGCCGTCGGCGCTTCCTCAGTCTTTCGGGGCAATCGGCCCTGATCATCGGCGCTACCGCCGTTTTCAGCCAGCTCATTCCCGTCACCGCCATCGCCGACGACGTGTTGCCCCGGTTGCCCGCCGGGCTGCTGCAGATGGGGCGCGATATCTATCCCCATGACCGGCTCGGCGATGCACCGTATGCCAAGTCGCTGGTCGAGCTGCTCGGTAAACATCCGGACCTGGTCAACGATGGCTTGAAGGCCCTGCAGGGGCGAGCCCGCGCCACACAGGGGCGGCCTTTCGAAGAGATCGTCAGCGAGGACGATCGCGTCGCTCTGCTTCGCGAGATCGAGACTACGCCGTTCTTCCGCGAAACCCGCAGTGCGCTGATGTTTGGCATCTACGACAACAAGACGCTGTTCCCACTGTTTGGCTACGAGGGCTCGTCGGTGGAGAAAGGTGGCTATATCGCGCGTGGCTTCAACGACCTCGACTGGCTCTGATCAGTCTTTTCTTCGCGGCTCCATCCATTCCAACAATGAGGGTTAACCCCATGGCAGCGAAATACTCCCAGGACGACAGCGATGTCGTCGTCATCATTGGCTCGGGCGCCGGCGGCGGGACCCTGGCTCACGCCTTGGCCAAGCAAGGAATCCGTACCGTGGTGCTGGAAGCCGGCAAGCGTTACGAGATGTCCGACATCGAAAACGATGAGTGGGCCATGTTCAACAAGATTTCCTGGCTCGACAAACGCATCGCCACCGGCGGCTGGGACGTGGCGCGCAACCACCCGAACCTGCCGGCCTGGATCGTCAAAGCGGTGGGTGGCAGTTCCGTGCACTGGGCCGGCGTGGCCCTGCGCTTTCGCGACTTCGAGTTTCGCATGCGCACCGAGAACGGCGATATCAAGGGCGCCAATGTGCTGGACTGGCCAATCAGCTATGAGGAGCTGGAGCCCTGGTACGTCAAGGCTGAGAAGCACATGGGCGTGACCGGTCCAAGCACCGGAATGCCTTATCACCAATGGCACAACTCCTTCAAGGTCCTGGCCACAGGCGCCCAACGCATTGGCTACAAAGAAATCCAGTCCGGCCCGATGGCGATCAACACGCAGCCCTATGACAGTCGTCCCGGGTGCATGCAGATCGGCTTCTGCATGCAGGGCTGCCGCATCGGCGCCAAGTGGTCGACCCTCTACACCGATATCCCCCGCGCCGAGGCTACCGGCAACTGTGAGGTGCGTCCGCAGAGCATGGCGCTTCGCATCGAACATGATGCCCGCGGCCGAGTCACCGGGGTGGTTTACGCCGACGCCGAGGGCCACCAGCAGCGCCAGAAGGCCAGAGTGGTGTGCGTGGCCGGTAACTCCATCGAGTCGCCGCGCCTGTTGCTCAACTCCGAGTCCTCGATGTTCAAGGACGGCCTGGCCAACTCCTCCGGTCAGGTTGGGCGCAACTACATGTGTCACACCACCGCAGGCATCTACGCAGTGCTGCCCAAGCCGATTCACATGTATCGGGGCACCACCTGTGCCGGAATCATTTCCGACGAGTCCTACAACAACACTTCGCGGGGCTTCGTCGGTGGCTACCGGCTGGAAATCCTGTCCCTCGGCCTGCCGTTCATGTCCGCCTTCCTCGATCCGACCCCGCAGGGCTGGGGCCGTGCCTTCGCTTCGCGGATGGAGCGTTACGACCATATGTCCGGCGTGTGGTTGTGCGGTGAGGACCTGCCCATGGAGAGCAACCGCATCACCCTCCACGGCGCCGAGAAGGACCAGTACGGCCTGCCCGTCCCGGTGGTGCACAAGGACGACCATGCCTTCGACACCGCCATGCGTAATCACGGTGTGGAGCAGACCCGCAAGTGCTACGAGGCGGTCGGTGCCACCGAGGTGATCCGCCTGCCGTCTTACCCGGCCAGTCACAACATGGGCACCAACCGCATGAGCGCCAAAGATTCCGACGGCGTGGTGAACAAATGGGGCCAGAGCCACGACATTCCCAATCTATTCGTTTCTGACGGTAGCCAGTTCACCACCAGCGGCGGGCAGAACCCGACCCTGACCATTGTCGCCCTGGCCCTGCGCCAGGCCGAGCACATCGGCGCGTTGATGAACCAGCGCGCCCTCTGAGGAACCAATCCCATGACCACGCCCAGCAAAGCCCAGCGACTGTGGATGCTCGAGCAGATGCTCGTCAGCCGTTACCTGGAAGAGTCTATCGAACGAATTTACATGGAAGGCAAGACGCCTGTATTCAACATGGCCAATGGGCCAATTCCCGGTGAGATGCACCTGTCCAACGGTCAGGAGCCTTGCGCCGTCGGTGTCTGCGCCCATCTCGCGGTGGAGGACATCGTTACCGCCACCCACCGCCCGCACCACATCGCCGTGGCCAAGGGCGTAGACCTGGACGAGATGGTCGCCGAGATCTTCGGTAAAAAGACCGGCCTGTCTGGCGGCCGCGGCGGCCATATGCACCTGTTCGACGCACGGGTGAACTTCTCCTGCTCCGGCATCATCGCCCAAGGCATGGGCCCTGCGGTTGGTGCTGCGTTATCGCGCCAATTGCAGGGTAAGTCCGGAGTCGCCGTGGCCTACCTGGGTGAAGGCGCAGCGAACCAGGGAGCCTTCCACGAAACCCTGAATCTGGCCGCGTTGTGGAAGCTTCCGGTGGTCTTCGTCATCGAGGACAACGCCTGGGGCATCTCGGTGGCCAAGGCCTCTTCGACTGCCATCGAGCGCAACTACCTGCGTGCTGCCGCTTATGGCATGCCCGGCGTGTTCGTCCCGGGTAACGATGCCGATGCCATCTTCGCCGCGGCCGGTGAGGCCATTGCTCGGGCCCGTGCCGGTGAAGGGCCGAGCCTGATCGAGATCGAAACTCACCGCCTGGCCGGCCATTTCATGGGTGACGGCGAAACCTACCGTCCTGCCGGCGAGAAGCAAGCCCTGCTGGCGAAGGACCCGATTCCGGCTTACCGCCAACGCCTGTTGGATCTGGGCGTGCTGGACGAGGTCGGCGCCGCCGCCATTGAAGAACGTGCCCGGGGACGCGTCGACGCTGCGGTGCAGTTCGCCCGCGACAGTGCCTATCCGGCACCGCAAGAAGCTCTGGAAATGGTGTTCGTGTGAACGGAGCCCGCCACAACAACGACAAGAAGGAGACCGACATGTACCGACAACCGACGATGAAGGCCGCAGTTTGGCATGGCCGACGCGACATCCGCCTGCAGGACGTTGCCTGCCCCCCGCAACCTCAGGCGGGTTGGGTGCAAATCCGTGTGCAATGGTGCGGCATCTGTGGCTCGGACCTGCACGAATACCTGGCCGGGCCGGTATTCATTCCCACTGATACCGCCCATCCGCTCACTGGCCTCAAAGGGCAGTGCATTCTCGGCCACGAGTTCTGCGGCGAGATTGTCTCCGTGGGGGAGGGGGTTCAGAACTTTGCAGTAGGTGAGCGTGTGGCCGCCGATGCTTGCCAGCATTGCGGCAAATGCTGGTTCTGCCAGCAGGGCCGATACAACCTGTGCGAGAACCTCGCCTTCACCGGATTGATGAACAACGGTGCGTTCGCTGAACTGGTCAACATCCCGGCAAATCTGCTGTACCGCCTGCCGGAAGGTTTCCCGGCAGAGGCCGGCGCGCTGATCGAACCTCTGGCAGTTGGCATGCACGCGGTGAAGAAGGCCGGCAGCCTCCTCGGCCAGACAGTGGTGGTAGTCGGCGCTGGAACCATCGGTCTGTGCACCATCATGTGCGCCCGTGCCGCGGGTGCAGCCCGGATCATCGCTCTCGAAATGTCCACGGCGCGCAAGGCGAAGGCGCTTGAGGTGGGGGCCACCGAGGTGCTTGACCCCAGCCAGTGCGATGCCATTGCTTCGGTGCGCGAACTGACAGATGGATATGGTGCCGCGGTTTCCTTCGAGTGCATCGGCCACAAGACCACTGCCAAGTTGGCTATCGATGTCATTCGCAAGGGCGGGCGCTGCGTGATGGTGGGCATCTTCGAGGAACCCAGCGAATTCAACTTCTTCGAAATCGTCGCCACCGAAAAGCAGGTCATTGGCGCCTTGGCCTACAACGGTGAGTTCGCCGATGTCATCGCTCTGATCGCCGACGGCCGCCTGGACGTCACTCCGCTGATCACTGGGCGGATCGAGCTGGAACACATCCTCGAGCAGGGCTTCGAGGAACTGGTTAACAACAAGGACCAGAACGTGAAGATCATCGTCAGGCCGTCCGCGCCTGCCGCTGCCAGTCACTGATCCCATCGACGGAGGAAATCAGACATGTCTGCAACAATCAAAGAACGCAAACTCACCGTCGCCCGCGCCATGGCCGAGGCGATGGCCCAGGAAATGCGCCTCGACCCACGCGTCTTCGTGATGGGCGAGGACATTGGCCAACTCGGCGGGGTGTTCGGCAACACCCGTGGCCTGCATGAAGAATTCGGCAGCGCGCGCATTCGCGATACGCCTATCTCGGAAACCGCCTTCATCGGCGCTGCCGTGGGCGCGGCCTCTGACGGCATGCGTCCGATTGTCGAACTGATGTTCGTCGACTTCTTCGGCGTCTGTATGGACGCGATCTACAACCTGATGGCGAAGAACACCTACTTCTCCGGCGGCAAGGTCAGCGTGCCCATGGTGCTGATGGCATCCACCGGTGCCGGCTACTCCGACGCCGGGCAGCATTCGCAGTGCCTTTACGGCACCTTCGCTCACCTGCCAGGCATGAAGGTGGTGGTGCCGAGCAACGCCTACGACGCCAAGGGCCTGATGACCGCCGCCATTCGTGATGACAACCCGGTCGTCTACCTGTTCCACAAGTCGCTGCAGGGCATGGGCTGGCTGGGTACCGAAAAGGGCGCCACGGTGGCTGTACCGGAGGAACCCTATACCGTGGAGATCGGCAAGGCGAAGACGGTCCGCGAAGGCAGTGATGTCAGTATCGTCAGCCTGGGTGCCGGCGTGCATCACGCGCTGCGCGCTGCCCGGCAGTTGGAGCAGCAGGGTGTCAGCGCCGAAGTCGTGGACCTGCGCAGTCTGGTGCCGCTGGACCGTGAGCACGTCATCGCCTCTGTGCGCAAGACCGGCCGACTCATCGTTGTCGACGAGGACTATCACAGCTTTGGTGTGAGCGGCGAAATCATCGCCAGCGTCGTCGAACACGACATCGGGATGCTCAAGGCGCGCCCGCAGCGAGTGGCTTTCCCCGACATTCCGATTCCTTTCACACCGCCTATGGAGCAATGGGCGCTGCCTTGCGCAGCAAAGATCGTTGCGGCCTACCAGAACCTGAAGAACGAGGAATAACAACATGTCCAACTCAATCCTGATTCCCGCCGACCTCTGGGAAGGCGACGCCGAAGCCGTAATCACTTCCTGGCTGGTCAGTGATGGCGCCGAAGTTGGTCAAGGCGACCTGGTGGCAGAAATCATGTCTGAAAAGGCCCAGTTCGAGATCGAGGCACCAGCTTGCGGCGTGCTGAAAATCCTCGAAGAAGAAGACGCTGTGGTGGTCAAAGGCGCAACCATCGGGTTAGTGGAGTGAGCCATGGGGCACATACAGAATGTTGCTGCCCGTACCGGTAGCACCGTGCTCTTGAAAGGCATGCGAAAAATGATCGCTGCGAAGATGAGCGAAAGCTTGCAGACTGCCGCGCAACTGACTCATCACGCTGAATGCGAGTTGACCAACCTGCAGGCGAAACGGGCGCAGCTGAAGGCTGCGGGTAGCCAGGTATCGCTCCAGGACCTGCTGCTGTTTGAGATCGTATGTTCCCTGAAGAACCATCCGGGACTCAACGCAACCCTGCAGGATAACCAAATCACGCGGCATGGTTCGGTGCATCTCGGTCTGGCGATCCCGCTGCCGGACGATCTGCTGGTGGCGCCCGCACTGTTCGATGCCGACCAACTGGATGCGCAGGGCTTGGCATTTGCACGCCGGGCCCTGGTGGACAAGGCACTGTCCGGGAAGCTCTCGGTGAAGGAGCTGACGGGCGCCACGGTGACCGTGACCAACCTGGGGCTGTCGCGGGTGCGTTTCTTCACGCCCATCCTCAATGTCCCTCAGGTGGCCATTATCGGGCTGGGAGGCATCCAGCGTCGCCTGCAACGAGGTGCCGATGGTTCGTTATCAGAGCGCGACTTCATGGGTCTTTCGCTGACCTTTGATCACCGGGCCGTGAACGGGGCTCCTGCCGCAGACTTCCTCGATGATCTGTGCCAGCGAATCGAAGGGGTAGAGCCACCATAAGCCGGATCTGGCACGTCAGTATCGAGGCCGGCCTGGAGGCTGAGCGAAAAAGGCTGAGGACTAGTCGATTTCCTTAAGACAATCCAGCCGTAGCGGACGTTTGAAAAGCGTCCGCTTTTGGCTGTGGATTCAACCGGTCTGCGCGATGGGCGTCCGCATCGGCGGCCAGCCGAATTGGACGGTACCTAACATCTGAATGAGTTCCAGGTGCGGGAAGTACTATCAAGTGATCCGCCGAATCCAATGATTGCCTTGGTTTCCAGGTATTCCTCCAAGCCGTAGACACCATACTCACGACCATTACCAGAACGTTTGTAACCACCGAATGGAGCCATTGGATTCCAGGCGGGGTAATTCAGAAGCACTTGTCCCGCGCGGATACGAGAGGCCACTGCACGCGCCAGATCAAGGTCCTGAGACTGAACATGGGCGCCCAGTCCGTATACCGTATCGTTCGCGATAACGACCGCCTCATCGATCGTTTCATACGGAATGATGCACAGCACCGGCCCGAAAATTTCTTCTTGGGCGATCCGCATTGCCGTATCTACCTCGGAGAATACTGTCGGTCGAGCGTAGAAGCCCTTTTCAAAACCCGGCACACGTCCTGGTCCGCCGCAAACGAGTTTTGCGCCCTCACTCAGGCCAGCCTCGATCATGGCTTGCACGCGATTGAACTGGGCCTCGTTGGCAATGGGACCGAGCACCGTAGCTTCCGATCGCGGATCACCCACGATGATCGCATTGGCGGTTTCGGCTGCCAGCGATTCAACCTCCGCCAGCCGGTCCTTAGGTACGATCATTCGTGTCGGGGCGCTGCATGATTGTCCGACGTTGCGGAACGCTGACATCACGCCCAGTGGGACGGCTTTGGCAAAGTCGGCGTCGGGAAGCAGAATGTTCGGTGATTTGCCTCCCAATTCTTGTGTGACGCGCTTCACCGTATGGGCGGCCGCCTGTGCGACCAGCGCGCCCGCGCGGTTGGAGCCGGTAATCGAAATCATATCGATATCCGGGTGCGCAGCGATTGCTGCGCCGACCTCGGGACCACTTCCGTTCACGAGGTTGAAGACGCCAGGTGGAAGGCCCGCGTCGTGGACCAGTTGTGCAAAAAGAAGGGCGCTCAGAGGCGACAGTTCGCTTGGTTTGAGGACCACAGTGCATCCGGCGGCAATAGCCGGGGCGACTTTCGCGGTGATTTGATAAAGCGGCCAGTTCCACGGAGTGATGAGACCGCAGACGCCTATGGGTTCGCGTTCAATCGCGGTTCCATCTTCAACCGTCTGGAAACGATAAGTGGACAGCAGGTCGCGGGCGACCCGAACGTGTTCGGCCGCGAGAGGCACTTGCATTGCCCGGGCGGAACCGATGGCAGCACCCATTTCGAGGGAGAGGGCCTGCGCGAGCACTTCTTTTCGCTCAAGGATGAGCTCGTGGATCTTTCCAAGGACAAGCGCGCGCGACTCTGCGCAGGTAGCAGACCAACCAGCAAACGCTGCACGCGCGGCAACTACTGCCCGATCAACATCCTCGGCGGAGCCTTGCGCGACCTGCGCAACGACCTCTTCAGTTGCCGGATTGACCACCGGCAAACTTGCCGGGATCGCCGGGGACGACCAACAGCCATTGATATAAAATTTGTGAGACGTTTGCGGATCAACGCTGTAGCTATTCGAAGATTGTATTGTCATCCAACTGGCTCCCTTGAGCGGTAACAGGCACTGCAAGCAGCAGAGGGCGGTCTGGCTCGCGACCCGGCAAGGCCGCTGAAAAATAGATCAGGCCGAACGTGGAAATCACCAGAACATCGCCGTGGCGACCAGGACATCGCTATGCCGCGTCTTCTCAATAAGCTAACAAAGCGTGCCAGATAAAATGTGCTGTTCTTGAGGTTTGCAAGGGAGAATCTGCCGTATCTGCCAGGCTGACTTTGTATGAGAGCAAGTTGACCCGATTTCGTCAGTAACCTTGCTGATAGACAGCTCGATGAGATCATTACCAGTCAGTGCGGTCGCAGGCTCATCGGTGGCGGTGGTGGGCCATATAGACAAGCAGGAAGGGACGTGGTGCTGCATCGTGCAATGCGCCGCCTTTGTAGAGTTGTCGCGACGCGTACAGATGTTGCGTTGACCGGCATGTCACGCCTATCGCTAATAGAAGCAAGGTTGTCCCAACGCGCATTGACTCTTGACTGGCCCCGCCTCACCTCGCAGCACAATCAGCGGGCGCGTCCTCAGCGAATGCCCCCGATCTCCTTCCGCCAGTCATGAATACTGCCGCACATGGCGTTGTGCATGGCTTGCCAGCGCACCATAACAGCCCGCAAAGGCGTAGAAACAGGGGCTGGAGCGCCCGAGTCTGGAGCATCCCGCAAAGTCTGCTGAGCAAGCCCTGCAAAACGGTGGTTTGTACCAAGCAGCCTATACTTTTAACAGTTTATGCATGGTCTCTTGGTGTTGTAATAAATCCGTGATGCAGCGTTGCTCCGATGCTTCCAGAGCGGAGTAACTGTTTGCCCCGTCATGACCTCAACAATCATTAAGGACCGCACTCATGAGCTTTCTTCGACCCAAGTTTATTACCTTTGACTGCTATGGCACGTTGACCAACTTTCAAATGGGAAACATGACGCGCGAACTGTTCGCCGATCGTGTCCCTTTTGAGCAAATGGATCAGTTCGTCAAGGACTTCTCCGCCTATCGTCTGGATCAGGTGATGGGTGACTGGCGGCCGTATGATGAGATTATCAAGACCGCCCTGGCGCGGGTCTGCAAGCGTTGGGGTGTCGAGTACAAAGGCGAAGGCCAGCTCTACTACGACGCCGTACCGACTTGGGGGCCACATGCCGACGTGCCGGCTGGCCTGGCGAAAATCGCCGACAAGATTCCCCTGGTGATTTTCTCCAACGCGATGGACGAGCAGATCATGTCCAACGTCGACAAGCTCGGCGCACCTTTCCATAAAGTCTTCACCGCCCAACAAGCCCAAGCCTATAAGCCGCGCCTGGCCGCCTTCGAGTTCATGCTCGATAACCTCGGCTGCGGCCCAGAAGACGTTCTGCATGTGTCCTCGAGCTTTCGTTATGACCTGATGCCGGCCAACGACATGAAGATCAAGAACAAAGCCTTCGTTGCTCGTGGTCATGAACAGCCGGCGAATGCCGTCTATGGCTACCACCAGATCCCGGATATCGGCGCATTGCCCGGGTTGGTCGGTCTCTGAGTCTCAGGGCACTCTTCAAGGCAAAAGGGGTTAGACATGGGCAGTGAGTCCTATTGGCTCGATACCGCACCGCAATTCACCGGTGCTCAGCTCGGCGCATTGCCCGGGCAGGTCGATGTGGCCATCGTCGGTGGTGGTCTCACCGGCCTGGCGGCGGCCCGAGCCCTGGCCTTGAAGGGGGCCAGTGTGGTGGTGCTGGAAGGAGGGCGAGTGATTGGCGAGGCTTCGGGGCGCAATGGTGGCCACTGCAGCACCGGCGTTGCCCAAGACTACGCGGCACTCAGCGCCAGCCTCGGCGCTGATAAGGCGCGTGCTTATTACCAAGCCTATGAAAGCGCCGTACAGAGCGTCGTTTCATTGGTGGAGCAGGAGCAGATTGCCTGCGACCTCAAGCGCAATGGCAAGCTGAAGCTGGCCGCCAAACCGATGCATTACGAAGGTTTGGCGCGCACCTGCGAATTGATTCGGCGGGAGGTCGACGCCGACGTCGAGTTGCTCTCTCCAGAAGAAGCCCGTGCTGAAGCCAACTCGGCCCAGTTCCATGGAGGCATGCTGCAGCGCAACGGCGTGCAGATGCATGTCGGGCGCTTCGGTGTCGGGCTTGCCGAAGCAGCAGCACGTCACGGCGCATCGATCTTTCAGGGCGTGTCGGTGACGGACTGGAAAGCCAGCGCTGGCGGCTATCAGGTCAACACCACCAAGGGCTCGCTACACGCCACGCAAATTCTGCTGGCCACAGGCACGTGCCAGCAGGGCGGATTGGGCTGGTATCGGCGGCGGATCGTGCCGGTGGGCAGTTTCGTGATCGCCACGGAGGTGCTACCGCAGGCCCTGATCGACAGCTTGCTACCGGCACGGCGTTCCTATGTCACCAGCCGCATGATCGGTAACTACTTCCGCCTGACGCCGGACAACCGCTTGCTGTTTGGCGGTCGTGCCCGGTTTGCCATGTCCGACAGCATTTCCGACGCCAAGAGCGGCAAGGTATTGCAGGCGGCGATGGTCCAGATGTTTCCGCAACTGGCTAGCGTGAAGATCGATTACTGCTGGGGTGGTCTCGTGGATATGACCTCCGATCGGTTGCCCCGGGCCGGGCAGCATGGAGGGGTTTATTACTCCATGGGTTATAGCGGTCATGGGGTGCAAATGTCGGTACACATGGGGCAGGTCATGGCCGAGGTAATGGCCGGCAAGGTCGAGGCCAACCCGTGGCGCGAACTCGATTGGCCAGCCATTCCCGGGCATTTCGGCAAACCCTGGTTCCTGCCTCTGGTGGGTGCGTATTACCGCCTGCAGGACTACCTGCACTGAGTTCATGTGGTTGCTTCTCATTTTTACGTTTCAATCACGCTGCGCTTAATCGCCAGCACTTGAGCCTTATCATTTGCGAAAGGTTGGACTGACATGACTGACGATAAAAAGAATATCGACTCCCAGTTGATCACCGGTGAAGAAAGTCTGCGTGTTTTTGAAGGGCTCAATCGCGGCATGTCACGCCGCAATGCATTGCAAATGCTGGGGTTGGCAGGGGTGGCCGCAGTGGGGGCTGGCAGTCTGTTCGGCGCCGCTGGCAAACTGTTTGCCGATGATGAAGGTGCAAGCCCTGGCAAAGGCAAGCCTGGCGGTCGTATCCGCGTTGCAGGCTCGTCCAGCTCCACCGCCGACACCCTGGATCCAGCCAAAGGTTCGTCGTCCACCGACTACGTGCGTCACTACATGTTCTACAACGGCCTGACCCGTTTCGACAGCCATATGGTGCCGCAACTGGAGTTGGCCGAGCGAATTGAAACCACTGACGCCACGCTCTGGGTCATCAGCCTGCGCAAGGAAGTGACCTTCCACAACGGCAAGCCCCTGACCGCCGCTGACGTGGTGTTTTCCCTGTTGCGGCACAAGGACCCGATCACCGGTTCCAAGGTCCTGCCGCTCGCGTCGCAGTTCGCTGAGGTCAAGGCCGTCGGCACCCACGAAGTGCAGATTCAATTGAGCGGCCCGAATGCTGAATTGCCGTCGATTCTTGCCATCTCTCACATGTTGATCGTTCCCGAGGGTACGAGCGATTTCAGCCAGGGCATCGGTACCGGTCCGTTCAAGGTCAAGGAGTTCAAGCCCGGGGAGCGTTCGATTGGTGTGCGCAATACCAATTACTGGAAACCCGGCTTGCCGTATCTGGACGAGATCGAATTTATCGCCATTGCCGACGAGCCGTCACGGATCAACGCCCTGTTGTCGGGCGACGTGCACATCGTCAACGAGGTTAACCCGCGCTCAACGGCTCGCATCAAGGCCAGCACCAGGCATCGGGTCGTGGACTCGCCGTCGGGTAACTACACTGACCTGATCATTCGTCAGGACCAGATGCCAGGCCAAAGCCCGGAATTCACCCAGGCCATGAAATACTTGCTGGACCGCGAGCAGATCAAGTCGGCGATATTCCGTGGCTACGCCAGGGTCGGCAACGATCACCCGATCGCACCCGGTGCGCGCTTCTTCAACGCCGACCTGCCACAACGTGCCTACGATCCGGAAAAAGCCAAGTTCCTGCTCAAAAAGGCCGGCATGGAAAGCATCACTATGCCGCTGATGTGCTCGCCGGCTGCGACCGGTTCGGTGGACATCGCCGTGCTGCTGCAGCAGTCAGCCAAACAGGCGGGGCTCAAGCTCGACGTCAACCGTCTGCCGAGCGATGGCTACTGGTCCAACCATTGGGCGAAGCACCCACTGAGCTTTGGCAACATCAATCCGCGGCCCAATGCCGACATGCTTTTCTCGCAGTTCTTCCAGTCGACAGCACCCTGGAATGAGTCCGGCTGGAAAAACGAACAGTTCGACCAACTGTTGGTACAAGCCCGAGGTGAAACCGACGAGGCCAAGCGCGGCAAGATGTACGCAGATATGCAAACCCTGGTGCATGAGCACAGCGGTATTGGCGTGCCGGTGTTCATCAGCAACATCGATGGCGCCGATCAGCGAGTCAAGGGCTACGGCACCAACCCCCTGGGCGGTTTCATGGGGTACATGTTTGCCGAGCAGGTCTGGCTGGACGCTTGATGAAAGTCGGGTTTTTGCTGCAGTTACATAGCATGAGGATAGGGTGATGAATAGCAACACTCTGTGGTTGATCGGCCGGCGCCTGGGCGCGGCGATCGTGACCTTGTTGATTGTGTCCATGGTGGTGTTCGCCATCACGGCGGTGCTGCCGGGAGACGCGGCACAACAGTCTCTGGGGCAGTTCGCCACGCCCGAGCAGGTGGCAGCCTTGCGCCTGAAAATGGGGCTGGATCAGCCCGGTGTGTTGCGTTACCTGCACTGGTTGATGAGCCTGCTTAGCGGTGACATGGGGCAGTCGGTATCCAACGCCATGCCAGTCAGCGACTTGATGGCCGGGCGTCTGCCCAACACCCTGATGCTGGCGGCCGCCACGGCGCTGGTATCAGTGCCGGTGGCGTTGATTCTGGGCATCGGTTCGGCCATGGGCCGGGGCGGGCGCATCGACAGTGTCCTGAGCTTTTTTACCTTGACCATGGTAGCGGTGCCAGAGTTTCTGGTTGCGACCCTGGCAGTGCTGATTTTCGCGGTGAACCTGGGTTGGTTGTCGGCGTTGTCCTACGCCAGTGACATCACATCACCCTGGCAATTCATGCGCACTTACGCCTTGCCGGTGATGACGCTGTGCTGCGTGATTGTCGCGCAGATGGCACGCATGACCCGGGCGGCGGTGATCGATCAGCTCGACAGCCCTTACGTGGAGATGGCCCGACTCAAAGGTGTGAGCAAGATTCGGATCGTTCTACGCCATGCCTTGCCCAACGCCATCGGGCCCATCGCCAATGCCATCGCTTTGAGCCTGTCTTACCTGTTGGGCGGGGTGGTGATCGTTGAAACGATCTTCAACTACCCCGGCATCGCCAGCCTGATGGTCGATGCCGTGACCAACCGCGACATGGCCCTGGTTCAAGCCTGCACCATGCTGTTTTGTACGGCGTATTTGACGTTGGTGCTGATTGCCGACCTGTGCGCGATTCTTTCCAATCCGAGGCTGAGAAATCAATGAACAATCTCATTGTGAAATCGCCGGCTACTACAAAATTGGCGCTGGGCAAGGTTTCCCACGGATCGTCCTGGCTCGGCCTGGTGGGTGCCGCGATGTGTGTGATCTGGTTGCTGGTAGCCATCTTCGGCCCGTGGCTGGCACCGCATCCTGTGGGGGAAGTGGTCTCCGACAATGTCTTCGAAAACCTGAGCGCTGCTTACCCGTTCGGCACCGATTACCTGGGCCGCGACATGCTCAGCCGGATCCTCGTCGGCGCACGATTCACCGTCGGCCTGGCCTTGGTGGCGGCGGTGTTGGCCAGTGGTCTGGGCACCAGCTTCGCGTTGCTGTCGGTGGTGTCGCCGAAGTGGCTGGATGAGTTGATCAGTCGCTTGATGGACGCCTTCATCTCGATCCCCAGCAAGATGCTGGCGTTGATCATGGTCTCGGCTTTCGGCTCCTCGGTCACCTTGCTGATCTGCACGGCGGTATTGAGCTTCACCCCGGGTGCATTCCGCATCGCCCGCAGCATGGCGGTGAACATTGAAGCGCTGGAGTACGTGCAGGTAGCTCGTACCCGTGGCGAGCGCCGGTTGTATGTGGCTTGCGTGGAAATTCTGCCGAATATGCTCAACCCGGTGCTTGCAGATCTGGGGCTGCGCTTCGGTTTCATCGTGTTGTTGCTCAGCGGTATGAGTTTTCTTGGCCTGGGTGTGCAACCGCCGGATGCCGATCTCGGGTCGCTGGTGCGCGAAAACATCGGCGGTCTCTACCAGGGTGCGCCTGCCATCGTGATTCCGGCTTTGGCCATCGGCACCCTGACCATCGGTGTGAATCTGTTTATCGACCGACTGTCGTCGCGACGTAGCCGACGTTCGGGAGGTCATTGAAATGAGTGCATTAATTAGCGTTCAGGACCTGCGAGTGGTCGCCTGTGGCGAACTCGGTGATGTGGAAATCGTCAAGGGCGTAAGCTTCTCCCTGCAGAAAGGCGAAGTGCTGGCGTTGATCGGTGAGTCCGGCTCCGGCAAGACCACTATCGCCCTGGCGTTACTCGGTTATGCCCGACGCGGTTGTCGGTTGGCGGGCGGGGTGGTGCAGGTCGGCGAACACGACATGCTGGCGTTGAGCGAAGGCGAGCTGCAAGGCTTGCGCGGCAACCGTGTGTCGTACATCGCCCAGAGCGCCGCCGCGGCGTTCAATCCGGCGAAAAGACTCATCGACCAAGTGGTGGAGGGCGCGTTGATTCATGGCCTGGGCAGCAGGACTGTGCTTGAGGCCAAGGCCATCGAGTTATTCCGCGACCTGGCCCTGCCAGACCCCGATCACATTGGCCAGCGTTACCCTCATCAGGTTTCCGGCGGGCAACTGCAACGGGTGATGGCGGCCATGGCGCTGATCAGCGATCCATTGCTGGTGGTGCTCGACGAACCGACGACGGCACTCGATGTGACCACCCAGATCGATGTACTGCGGGCGTTCAAACGAGTGGTACGCGAACGTGGCGCGACGGCAGTCTACGTATCCCACGATTTGGCCGTGGTGGCGCAGATGGCCGATCAGATCGTGGTGCTCAATGGCGGCGAGATCTTCGAACAGAGCGCCACGGCACCCTTGCTTAAAGGCCCGGCCCACGAATACACCCGCAGCTTGCTGGCGGCAGCACGGCCGGACACCACCATCCGTCCACCCTGCGGTGTCGCTGAAGACACGCCTTTGCTGACTATCCAGGGACTGACCGCCGGTTACGGCAACAAAAACGCGCATGGCATGCCATCGATCCTGGTATTGGAGGACATTGATCTGACGGTTCGCAGAGGCCAGGCGATTGGCGTCATCGGTGAGTCAGGTTCTGGCAAGTCGACTTTGGCGCGGGTGGTGGCCGGGTTGTTGGAGCCGGCGCTCGGGGGACTGACCTTCGATGGCCAGCCCCTGGGTGGCAGCCTGTCGTCGCGCACCGATGAGCAGTTCCGACGTATTCAAATGGTCTTTCAGAATGCCGACACCGCGCTCAACCCGATGCACAGCGTCAGCACTATTCTGAGTCGCCCGCTGAAGATGTATTTCGGCCTCAAGGGTGCGGCTTTGCGCGAGCGTATCGGTGAGTTGCTGGATCTCGTTCGTTTGCCGCGCACGCTGGCTGAACGTCGTCCGAACGAACTGTCCGGCGGGCAGAAACAACGGGTCAATCTGGCCCGGGCCCTGGCTGCCAAACCGGATCTGATTCTCTGCGACGAGGTGACCTCGGCACTGGATACCGTGGTCGGTGCAGCGATTCTCGAACTGCTGCGCGACCTGCGCCAGCAACTGGGGGTGTCCTATCTGTTCATCAGCCATGACATCTCCACCGTGCGAGCCCTGTGCGACGACATTGTGGTGATGTACAGCGGCCACAAGATTCAGGCCGGTACTCGACAATCGTACGCTGAAGCACCCTTCCATCCCTATACCGATCTGTTGATCCACTCAGTGCCGGAGTTGCGTCAGGGCTGGCTGGAAAGCTGCGGAACAACGACCTGTGGCACGCTGCCGCCCATTGGTGCAAAAGCCAATGTGCCGGGGCTGTGCACCTTCCTCAATCGCTGCCCGGTGCGGGTTGACGGTCTGTGCAATTGCGTTGCGCCGGACCGKCGGATGATTGTTGGCGGCAGTGAAGTCCTTTGCCATCACGACAGTGCCGAGTTGCTGAAAACCCAGAAGGATTCAAACAGCATGACCGCGGGAGTCTATGCATGAACGGGCGTTTCGTAAGGCTGGCCGAACAGGGCCGGCCCATCATCAAACTTCAGGTAGACGGCAAGCCTATCGAGGCGCTGCAGGGCGATACGCTGATGGTCGCGTTGCTGACTCAGGGTTCGGCCTTGCGCCAATCGGAGTTCGATTCGGGCCGCCGCGCCGGTTTCTGCCTGATGGGAGCCTGCCAGGACTGTTGGGTCTGGACCCGCAGAGGCGAGCGTCTACGCGCCTGTTCCAATGAGGTCCGTGAAGGCCTGGATATTGTCACCACACAACCGGAGGCGATATGGCCACTGCGCGGCTGAGCACTCATCGAGTCGTTATCGTCGGCGCCGGGCCGGCCGGTACACGTTGTGCCGAAACCCTGGTCGCCGCTGGATTAAAGCCCATCCTGATCGACGAGAATCGCCGGGATGGCGGGCAGATCTACCGTCGCCAGCCCGAAGGTTTTACCCGGGATTACGCCACGCTGTATGGCACCGAAGCCGCCAAGGCCAACGATCTGCACCAGAGCTTCGATCGTTTGCGCGGGCAGATCGACTATCGCCCGGACACGCTGGTGTGGAACCTGACACCGGGGCAACTGTGTTGTGTCAGCCAGGGCAAGCACTCGACGGTGGATTACGACGCGCTGATCCTCTGCACCGGTGCCACCGACCGCTTGATGCCGATCGAAGGCTGGCAGTTGGCGGGCACGTATAGTCTCGGCGGTGCGCAGATCGCCCTGAAATCTCAGGCTGTGTCCATCGGCCACCGCGTGGTGTTCATGGGCAGCGGGCCTTTGCTGTATCTGGTTGCCAGTCAGTATGTGAAGGCGGGAGCGAAGGTCGCGGCAGTGCTCGACACTTCGCCTCTGAGCAAACGCATCCTTGCCATGCCGAAACTGCTGGCGCGCCCGGGGTTGCTGTTCACCGGGATGAAGTTATTGGCGCAGTTGTATCGCGCGAAGATCCCGGTGCATCTGGGCATTTCGCCGCTTCAAGTGCAGGGCGATGCGGCCAGCGGTGTCAGTGGCGTACGCGTGCGCACGGCACGTGGTGAGACCTTGACGGTGGATTGCGATGCCGTCGCGCTGGGTTATCACCTGCGCCCGGAAACTCAACTGGCCGACCTGGCCGGTTGCCGTATGCGCTTCGATGAAGCGTCGAGCCAATGGTGGCTGGCTACGGATGAAGACGGCCGGACCTCGGTCAGCGGTGTGTATGCCGCCGGTGACGGTTCGAAGATTCGCGGCGCCGACGCCGCCGAGCACGCCGGGCGCCTGGTGGCCATGGCGCTGCTGGAGGATCTGCAGCATCCGGTGAACATCGGGTTGCGCGACGAACAACGGCACGCGCTGACGGTAATGGATCAGTTTCGTCTCGGACTGGCCCAGGCGTTTCCGTGGCCTTCTGCCCAGGCCAAAGCGCTGCCGGACGAAGCGATCGTCTGCCGTTGCGAAATGATCACGGCCGGCGAGTTGCGCCGTACTGTCAGTGAGAAGGGGGCCTGTGAAGTTAACCGGGCCAAGGCCTTCAGCCGGGTCGGCATGGGCCGCTGCCAGGGGCGTTATTGCTCGCAGGCCGGGGCAGAGGTGATTGCCGCTGCCGCGGGCGTCAGCGTGCAACAGGTCGGCCGACAACGGGGTCAGGCGCCGGTCAAACCCCTTTCGATACTCACCGAGGAGGTGTCGCCATGACGGTACAGAAAGCCGATGTCGTGATTGTCGGCGGCGGCCTGATGGGCTCAGCGGCGGCGTTTTTCCTGCGTCAGCGCGGGCAGTCGGTGATCTTGCTGGAGCGCGACCAGATCGGTCAGTACGCCAGCGGCGTGAATTTCGGCAACGTGCGACGTCAAGGGCGTTACCTCGGGCAGCTGGAACTGGCCAATCGTTCCTGGGCGTTATGGAAGCGTCTGCCGGAGCTGATCGACGATGACCTGGAATTCATCGCCAGCGGGCATATGCGGGTGTGTTACCGCGAAGACGAGATCGCCGAGCTGCAAGCCTACGCAGACGCCCCTGAGGCAGAGCAGCTGGAGCTGAAGATCTTTAGTGGCGACGAATTACACAAGCGTTTTCCGTTTCTCGGCCCGGATGTGAAAGGCGGCTCTTATGCCCCCCACGATGGGCATGCCAACCCGCGTCTGGCGGCCCCGGCATTTGCCCGCGCGGCACGACGCCTCGGTGCGCAGATCGAAGAGCGCACGGAAGTGGCCGAGGTGCATAAGATCGGCGGTGAGTTCCACATCAGCACCACCGACGGTCGTCAGTTCTGTGCCGCTCAGCTGTTGATCACCGCTGGCGCCTGGGGCCAAAAACTCTCGGCGCAATTCGGCGAACCGGTGCCGCTGGAAACCCATGGTCCGCAAATGGCCGTGACCGAGCCAGTGCCTTACGCCTTGCCGACAGTCATCGGTGTCTATACCAAGATTCCCGAGGAAGTGATTTATTTCCGCCAAATACCCCGTGGAAACATCATCATCGGTGGCGGCTATCGTAGCGAGCCGGACATGCTCAACCGCCGGGCCTATGTCGAGCCGCGCAGCATTCTCAATCAGTTCGATCAGATGCGTCGCCTGCTGCCGGGTGTCGGCAACCTGAACATCATTCGGGTCTGGAGTGGTATCGAAGGTTACCTGCCCGATTCCCTGCCCATAATGGGGCCAAGCGGCACCGTTGATGGCTTGTTCTATGCCTTCGGTTTCTCCGGCCATGGCTTCCAGCTCGGTCCGGGCGTGGGCGACGTGATGGCCGAACTGATCAGCACCGGCAGCACCAGCACTTCGATTTCGCCGTTCTCCATCAACCGGTTCGCTTCTTCAGTCGAGCAACGGAGCAAGGTCTCATGAAACCCCGCGTGCTGGACATTCTCAAACGTCTGATGGCCTATGACACCGTCTCTTCGGAGTCGAACATGGCCTTGATCGAATACGTGCGCGATCTGCTGCTGACCAAGGGCATCGAGTCGCTGATCGTCAAGGACTCCACTGGCAAAAAAGCCAACCTCTTCGCCAGTACCGGGCCGCGGGAGGTGCCGGGGATTCTGCTGTCCGGTCATACCGACGTGGTGCCGGCAGCGGGGCAGGCCTGGACCTTTCCGGCGTTTCAGGCAACGGTGCAGGACGGACGGATTTACGGGCGTGGCAGTTGCGATATGAAGGGCTTTATCGCGCTGGCTATCGACGCCATGCTCGATGCCGCCGACTATTCATTGAACCGGCCATTGCAGCTGGCGCTCTCCCATGATGAAGAGATCGGCTGCGTCGGCGTGCGGCGTTTGCTCGACGTGCTGCACCTGGCGCCGGTGCGGCCGTTTTTGTGCGTGATTGGCGAACCTACCAACATGCAGTTCGTGCTCGGGCATAAGGGCAAGGGTTCTTACCGCACTTACTGTCGCGGCCTGGAAGCGCATTCCTCGCTGGCACCGCGTTCGGTCAATGCGATTCACGTGGCCTGCGATTTCATCGCGGTACTGCGTCAGAGCCAGCAGCAACTGCAAGAGCAGGGCGCGCAGGATACCGACTATGACGTGCCCTACAGCACCGTACATGTCGGGCAGATTGTCGGCGGCAAGGCGCTGAACATCGTGCCGAACTTGTGCACCCTGGATTTCGAAGTGCGTAACTTGCCGGCGGACGACCTGGATCAGTTCCTGGAACAGATGCGCGAGCGTGCCGAAGTGATCGTGCGCGAAGCGAAAAAACTGTCCAGCGCGGCGGATATCGAGATCGAAACCCTGAACGTCTATCCGGGCCTCGATACCCACCCGAGCGTCGAAGCGGTGCGCTTCCTGAAAAACTTCGCCGCCCCGGACACCGGCACTGCCAAAGTCTCATTCGGCACCGAGGGCGGGTTGTTCAAACAACGCCTGGATGTGCCGGTGGTGGTCTGTGGCCCGGGCTCGATTGAACAGGCGCACAAGCCTGACGAGTTCATCGAGATCAGCCAAGTGGAAGCCGGCGAGTACTTTCTGCAAGGGGTGTTGGGCTCGTTGCGGCTGTAGGGCTGTGCCCACTTAGCATAGGTATCTACACATCTGCCCGATTTTTAGGGGGGACATATCCGTTGCTGCGGTCACGGCTACTTAGGGTTCCGCCCTTACGGCCAGCCCTTTCAAGGTGTTTTCCCTTTATGGGCTTTGAGCACCCGATCCGTCGACACATGAGCATGCGCAGCTTTGCCGTCCAGCCACTCCTTGGGTTTGGCGATTTTGGGACCACGTATGCTTTTGGCCACTTGCTTGGGCTTGATATTCCTGGCGAGCGCCAACAGTCGTGTTGCCAGCGTTTCTGAGGTCGTTTGAAGTGTCAGGTAATCCGAGGGCAGTGCGATCTGCATGCCCTCGTATCCGCTACGCACTTGTACCGTCAGATGGAAGATCGAAGCTTCCCAGCCTTTGGGCAATGTCTCGCGATGAGCCTGTTCCACACTGCGCTTGAGCACTGCCAGGACGTTGTAGGCCAGGATCGCTGAAGCAAATCCCAGCAACGCCGCCCGCGGAGCGCCAAGGCTTTCGATTTCACTGTCCAGCACCGACTCCAGGCGCTGGAACATCCCTTCGATACTCCAGCGACGACGGTATAACTCGGCGATCTGCCCGGCGCTGACGGTGTCGGGCAAG